>JANXAM010000038.1 GCA_025062155.1 Gloeomargarita sp. SKYB120
CTGGTGGAGGGTCATCCGGCGCGGGTGCGGTCGCTCAACCGAGTGGGCCTGCAACGGGCGGGACTGGCGCAAGGAGAAGAAGGCCAAGCCTTGAAGCAAGCGTTTCGGGTGCTCTATCGCTCCGGCTTGACCCTGAACCAGGCGCTGGAAAAATTGCAGCCCTTGACCGACCAGTACGAGACCCTGCGTCACTTGCACCAATTTCTGGTGGAATCCCAACGACCAGGTCGCAGGGGTCCCACGCCAGGCTTGCTTAACGCCGATGCCCAGGATTCTGATTAGCACCGGCGAAGTGTCGGGTGACTTGCAGGGAGCGCTGCTAGTCCAAGCACTCCGGCAATTGCGTCCTGATGTGGATATCTGGGCGATTGGCGGTCCCCGTATGGCCCAAGCCGGCGCTCAGTTACTGGCCGACACCACACAAATGGGTTCCATTGGCCTGATTGAGCATTTGCCCTTTGTACTCCCAACGCTACAGTTACTATCTCGTCTGCGGCGACAATTGGCGTCCCAACCCCCCGATGTGGTGGTGTTGATTGACTACGTGGGGTTCAACTTGCCCTTGGCCCGCCTGTGTAAACCGTGGGGGTGCCCGCTTGTTTACTACATTGCCCCTCAGGAATGGGTCTGGCCCACCAGTCACACATCCCGGATTGTGCGGTTGATTGACCATCTGCTGGCGGTGTTTCCCCAGGAGGCGGACTACTACCGGAAAGCCGGCGTGGCGCGGGTGGAATGGGTGGGGCATCCGCTGGTGGATGTTTTTTCCCAGGCCGAATCCCGCCAGGCAGCCCGGCAAGCGCTGGGGATAGACTCGGCGCAAAAAATGGTGGTGTTACTCCCGGCGTCCCGGCGGCAAGAGTTGCGCTATCTCTGGCCGGTGCTAGCAGAAACGGCGCGGCAATTGCAACAGCAGCATCCTGACCTGGCGTTTTGGATTCCCGTGGCGCTACCCCAGTACCAGGCCCGACTCCAAGGGGAGGTTCAGCGCTACGGCCTGCAGGCGAAAGTGGTGCAGAACAACGCCCGGCGGGTGATGGCGGCAGCCGACCTGGCCCTGACCAAATCAGGAACGGTGAACTTGGAGCTAGCACTGCTGGGGGTGCCCCAGCTCGTCATCTATCGAGTAAGTCCGGTGACGGCCTGGCTGGCGCGGCATGTTTTGCAATTTCAGATTGAATTTATGTCGCCGGTCAATCTCATAGCCCAGCAGGCCCTGGTGCCAGAATTTCTCCAGGAGCAGGCGCGGCCAGAACACCTGTTGCCCGTGGCCTTGGACTATCTCCAAAACCCCGACCCAGTGCGCCAACGGTATCAGCCATTGCGGCAAGCGCTGGGGCCGCCAGGGGCTGTCCAACGGGCCGCCCAGGTCATTCTCACCTACTGCCGGTGAACCCGAGAATGTCTCCCCCAGGCATTAAACTAAAGTTAAACCCTTGGGTGAGGCGATGCGTCCTCCGTTAGCTACCCATACGGTCTTGCAAAATCGCTACCGAATTGTGCGAGTGCTGGGGCAAGGGGGCTTTGGTCGCACCTATCTGGCCCAGGACCTGAATCGCTTTCAGGAATATTGCGTTCTGAAAGAATTTGTGCCGGCGCGAGGAGAACCCCACCAAATCGAAAAAGCCAAGGAATTATTCAAGCGAGAAGCGGCGGTATTATACCAACTGCGGCATCCCCAAATCCCCCTATTCCATGCCCTGTTCGAGCAGGAACAGCGCCTGTTTTTGGTGCAGGATTATGTCGAGGGCAAAAACTATCGCACCCTGTTGATGGAACGCCTGCGCCGAGGTCAAACGTTTACCGAAGCGGAAGTGCGCGACCTGTTGTGCAAGGTGTTGCCGGTTTTGGACTACATCCACAGCCAGGGCGTTATCCATCGCGATATTTCCCCCGATAATTTAATGCTGCGGCAAAAAGACCAGATGCCGGTGCTGATTGACTTTGGGGTGGTCAAGGATATTGCCAGCCGGTTGCAGGTCTCCGGGGCGACTTCCGTCGGGAAAGTAGGCTATGCGCCACCCGAGCAATTGCAAACGGGCCGGGTGTATCCCTCGAGCGACCTCTATACCCTGGCGGTAACGGCGGTCGTGCTGTTGACCGGTTGTGAACCCCAGGAGTTGTACGACGACCGGACGTTGACCTGGCGCTGGCAAGAGCGGGTACAGCTGAGCCCCCACTTCACCCAGGTGTTGCAAAAAATGCTGAGCCATCGCCCCGGCGACCGCTACCAATCAGCCAAAGAAGTCCTGCAGGCGCTAGGGGAAACGCCCTTGCCGAGTGCGACTACCAGCCCGGAACTTCCCCCCGTCAGCAGCGCCCCGACGGTTGTGGCCCGTCCGGTAAGTCTGCCGCCTGCATTTACGCCAGTTGCCTACAGCGCCCGCCCAATCGTCAGCGTCCCCAAACCTAGCCCCTGGGAAAACCCGATTGTGCTGGCCCTGGTGAGTGTGATGCTGGTGTTGGGCAGCGGTACGTTGTCCTGGTTGGTGGTGAGTTGGCTGGTGCAACGTCCGCCGGCGACGCCGCCTGCTTGGGAGCCACCGGTGGTCACGCCCACTCCCAGGCCCTTACCGACAACGGGCACTTCTGCGCCCCCCTTGCAATGGAACCTGGCGCTCCAGGTAGGTACCGAGACCCAACTGGAACAGACCTTGGCCCCTGGGCAAGTCCACACCTATACCTTCAGCCTGGCCAACCCGCAACAACTGGCCATTCACCTGACCGGCGACCAGCTCACGGCCACCCTGGTGACCCCTGACCAACGTAAGCTTCCCTTGGCTGCTAACTGGCAAGAAAATGTCCCAGCGGGTGCCTACCGCCTGCAAATCACCAACCCCACCGGGCAACCCCGCACCTACCGCTTGCGCCTGTTACTTAAGGACCCGCCATCGCCGTCACCCACACCAACGCCCACTTTTGAGGAAATTCCCATTACTCTCCCCGACGGAGCGACCCAGACCCAGGTGACCGCCCACGTAACACCCACCCAAGCCAAACGTTTTGTGTTCACCGCCCCCGCAAACCATGGATTGCATGTCGAGCTGCACAGCGATGGCCTCGCGAGCCTCACGTGCCGCGCGCCAGATGACCGCGTGATTGTCGCTCAGACCCTTTACTGCACCGTCCAACCCACTCAGGGCGGCATCTACCGCTTTGAAGTCACTAGTAGCGGCACCGCCGAAGTAACTCTCCTGCTCCAGTTACGTCCGCCTGCAGAGACCTAAGCTCTCCGATTCATCCGCTCCCACTGTTGCAGCGCTGCACCTGCGATATTAAAAGCCGCCCAACCCACCGCCACAACAATCGGCCCGAGCACTACCAAAATCCGCCAGTCAATTTGAGGCAAAAAGTCCATGAGTCCTCTCTCCACCGTCTATACAGGCCTTCGACTCTCATTATAGAGCCGGCGCTTTCAGGAGGGGTCATCGGGCATGTCAGGAACCAGGAACAGGGCTTTACTCATGGGCCGCTGCTGCGCATCACCGGCAAACCGCTAGGAACATCCACAAGGTCCGGCTCTGTGGTCACCGCCAGGGCAACAACCTGAGGGTCGTTGGGCATAAAATGGGGCTTGGCCCAGTGAATGATGCCGTTTTTGTTAGGGACAAACTTTCCACAGGCCAGCCGGCGATTGTCTCGGGTAATGGCCCACAAAACATAAACGTGGTTCTTCGGAGGAGGCGGGAGCTTGTCGTTGAGCACCACCAACACTTCTCCCTGCACCGTTAACACCCGAGCCATCGCGCCCTGGGCTGCTGGCGTACCGGTTAGGGTGGCCATGCGGGTGTCCTGGCGCTGGAGCGCAGCAATCACGGCTCGTTGCATGTGCAACTCCTGCTGCGCCAACCGCCATTGCCGCTGGAGTTGCCAGTTCCAAAGCCCTAGCCCCAATGTGCCTGCGATCCCTGCTGCTGCGACAGCCCCTAACCAATACCGAGGTCGCGAGGGCGCTGTTGCTAAGATCCGTTGCTTCAGATGGGGCGGTGGGTCCATCGCTTCGCAGGCGTAGGCTAAACTGTGCCAGGCGGCTCGGAGTTCTGCAACTTCCTGGACTAAAGCGGGGTTCTCTTGTCGCTGCGCTTCCCAAACGAGTAGTTCTTCCGGGGAGAGTTCCTCGAGGACAACGCTGGTGAGCAGTTCAGGGTTGGGTTCGGGCATCGGTGTCATAGGGGTCTATACCTGACCGTGCAACAATTGCCGGAGCTTGCTGAGGAGGCTACGGGTGCGGGTTTTCACAGTGCCGAGGGGCAGGTTGAGTTGTTGGGCAATCTCGGCTTGGGTCAAACCCTGGTAGTAGGCCATTTCCAAGAGTTGCCGCTGGTCAGGAGCGAGTTGGTCTAGCGCGCGTCGCACCCGTTCCTGGCGCTCTTGCAGGCTCAAACGTTCCCACAAGGGCGGTTCGGTCATGGCCTCGGCGAGCACTCCCCAGCGTTGCACCCAACGGCTCCGGGACTGGCGCATCCGCAGGCGGTCAATCCCCCGCGAACGGGTCAGGGTGGTTAAATAGGTGGGCACGGAACCGCGCCGAGCGTCGTAACTTCCCTTGTGCCACAGGCTGGCGAAGACCTCTTGGGTCAAGTCCTCCGCCTCCTGGGGTTGCTGCAGCAGGCGCAGGGCCAGGGAATACACCAGTTTGCCGTAGCGTTCGTAAAGCAGCGCCATCGCCCGGGACTCACCGCGTTCAATGCCCTGGAGGAGTTCCTGGTCGCTCGGAGCTGAAAGATTCATACCCTCCAGTTACTGCCAGGGGTTGTTGCCCTTGGATGCTACGAACCTAAGTTGGGGATAGATGGGGGCGGCGTCCAGATTTGCCAGCTCACCCCTACAAACCCCAGAATATAGACGCCAATGGCAATGGCCGTAAACGCCGCGAGGGTTGCCCACACCGGATGGCCGCCTTTGGTTTTTTTGCCCTGGCGCGTCTCGATCTGCTCAACGTCTAACCAGGGCGTGGCTCCCCAGCGCAACCAGCCCTTGACCGCCACCGTTTTGCCAACAAACTGCAGTGGATGCCGGCTGCCTAACCACAGGTGCCGCAGGTAACTCGGCGATGGCTGGTAGTGCAACGGGAGAGTTCCCCAGCGGGTGGCCAGCCACAGGTCTTGTCCCAAAGCATTGTCCCAGCTCAAACGGCCCAGCAATTGTCCCTGCCAGTACTGGGGTTGACCGTAGGCTGGGGAATAGGCGCCCACCGTGACCGCCTGCACCACATCTGGCTCGGCATCGGGCTGACCACGCGGAATGTCGGGGTAGAGGAAATTAATGCGCAACAACGTGCCACAGCCCCACCCAAACCAGGCCAGGGCTACGGCGACCCAGCGGTCGGGTTGCGCTAGAAAGACGCCCATCAGCCAGCCGATGACCGTCCCCACCAGCCAGCCAGCTCCCAAACCCAACCAGGGAGCCAAGTACAACGCCTGTTGCCGCCGGGGTACTGGCTCACGTTCCGGTATTTCCACTTCCGGCGGGATATGCCACTGCTGCGCCACTTGCATCAGATAGCGCAATCGGGTCGTGACATCGGCCTGCGCCAGGTTCACATTCAGCCAGGGCCAGCGTGGGCGCAACACCTGCTCCCAGGGTACGTCTGGCGGGATGGTTCCCAAATACACGCCCCAGCGCGGGTGGACTGGCAAGAGCAATTCCCACAGGTCGTACAGGTGCGGCATTCCCCCTTTTTCCTGCAACACCCCTGCGGTTGCCACGTTCAGCTTCAAAATTGCCCGCGCCAGCGCGTTGGGGTCTGCCGTGATTTGCACCGCTCGCCGGTCAGCATACAGGGTCAACACCCGCGCCAAGCCCAAGCCCGCCCAGCGCCAGAACCACCATAGCCCGTAAAACAGCCAGGAGAGCGTCCCCGTCAGCCAACTCACCCGCGACCAGCGTTCCCCCAGGCGGGCCAGATGAAGGTAGAGGAGGTAGGGAAGGTGCAGCAGTAGCGTTAACCCGGATAGCAACCCCAAGCCCAGAAACAGGGTTGTCCAGCGCAGGGGTAAGCGCATCAGACTCCGGCGACTCAACTCCTGGGCCACCAGCACCTGCAACTCTCGGTCGTTGAGCGCCGCTACCGCCCCCTGGCTAATGACGAGCCAGTGCGCCTGGCGCAACCAGCCAAAACTCCACAATACCGGCGCGGGCTGTTCCAACCACCAGAGCTTCACTAGGGGCCAACGCCGGTCAGTACAGTAGCGTTCGATAAGACGAGCGGTTTCGGGGCAACGGTCAGCCAGTTCCGCCAGGGTCATGGGTCGTCCTGGCCCTAGGCGCTGCACCAGCCACCGCAAGACCCACGGCGAGACCGTCAGACACACCACCAGCAGCCCCAGCGTGAGCCGTACCGGCGGGCGCACCCACGTAAAGTAGCGCAAGGTGGTGAACAACACCTGGCTGCCGAATTGCCCGGCCCAGTAAAGGCTATACAGCACCAGCAGGTAGGCCAGCGCTAAGGTTCCTAAGCCCAGTAACCACAAGGGCCACGTCGGCGTCGGCGGCAGGGGTTTCCATTTTTGGGGACGGGGGGCATTGCGCCAGACCCGTTGGGACACAGCAGCAGGTGCGGCCTGGGTTTTTTCTGGGTGGTCGGTTGGCCGTTGCTCTGCGTCCCCCATGGCACCCCCCCGACTAGAACGTAATGGTCAGATACGGCTCCTGAAAGCGGGCGGATGTGATACTGCGCCCTTGCCACGCCACTGGTAACATGATATTACGCCGCTGGTCGCCTGCTTCCACCGTCAACCCTGGGCCGTACTGCGTCAGTTTAACCTGGGATTTGCGAAAACCTGGCAAGAACAACCGAATCTGTTTGGCTTCTTCATCCATTTCTAGGGGTGCCGGCACATCCACCACCTGGTCAAAATCGAGGGCATCCGTCAAGGTTCTCACCGGCAAAGGGGCGAATCGCTCGGCCAGGGTTTTACTATCTCCTTGACTGACCAGCACCCCTTGCACTCGCACGTCCACCTGCTGGGCGCTCCCCCAGTACCAGCGGGCGTTTTCCACATCGGTGGGGTGTTCCGTGGTCACCAAGTAGGCCGTCAGGGTCTTGGGGTCATGCACCATCGCCTGTCCCTGGCGCAGTAACTCCTCCAGCAGTTGCCGCGGCTGGTCCAGGGATTGTTGCTCCCACCCGCCGGTGAACACCGCACTCACCAAGGGGCCAAGCAACGGCGCTACATTGCGGCTGAACTCGGAAGCGGTTAACACATCGGTAAATCGCCGGTAGTACCATTCGGTCAGGTTGGGCACGCCCATCATCCGCAAGGTTTCCCGGTCGCTGGCGCCGTCGTACAGGATTACATCATACTGACGGCTTTGCCAGTAAAGGCGCAGGGCGTTCAGGGTCAACAGGCTATCCAGACCCGGCAACACACCCAATTCCTGCCCGTAGACATCCCGGAAAAAGGGCGACCGGACGTAGCGGGCTTCTAGCGCCTTGAGTTCTTCCCAGAGTTGTTCCAGCAGATGCACCGACTGCAACTGCACCGCCTGGATGCCGGCACCAACATCCTGGGGTTCTGCCGTCAAAGTGCTGCCGAATTCCGCCTCCAGCGCCGGATTGGGGCAATGGGTTACCACCAGGACACGGCGTTGACGCTGGGCAAACCACTGGGCGACCGTTGCGACCACCGCAGCCCGCCGACCGGCCTGCCCTAGCCATGTAAGGATGCGGGTCATGAAAAGACGGGTTCCAGTTCTTCTGGGAAAAACCAGGTCTGGCTTTGGTCGTTGAATCGCACCACAAGGCCAATGCCCCTGCCGTCTACCACGCGCAGGTCGGTCACCACACCCACTTGACCGAGTTTTTTGCTCACTTCAGGGCCAACCCGGTCTTTCAAACAACAGACCCGCACGCGCTGGCCAATGTACATGTCTGCCGCCATATTTCCGCATTCATTTGGATGAACCAATGCCCAGTTTAGCGGGTTTAGGGACCAACCGGAAACGGGGGCGGTTTTTGTTACATTGAGAGTGCGTGCACGGGAGAGAGCAATGGCGGCATCCCCGACCAAGTTGCTGTTTGTCTGCATGGGCAATATCTGTCGTTCGCCCGCTGCGGAAGGGGTCATGAATCATCTCCTGCAACAGCGGGGGTTGCAAGAACGTTATGTGTGTGATTCGGCGGGCACGATTGGCTATCATGTAGGGAGTCCTCCAGATGCCCGGATGCAGGCGGCGGCGCGCAAACGCGGGATTGTATTGACTGGACGGGCGCGACAATTTGAACCGGCGGATTTTGAGCGATTTCACCTCATCTTGACGATGGACCGCGAAAATTACTGGGATGTGCTAGCCTTGGACACCCAGCGCCGCTACCGGGACAAGGTGCGCATGATGTGCGAGTTTTGCCGCATCTACCAAGCCCGCGAAGTGCCCGACCCCTACTACGGTGGCCCGGAAGGGTTTGAGCGGGTGTTGGATTTGCTGATGGACGCCTGCGAAGGGTTGCTGTTGGCCCTGGAGCGGGGTGAGGTGCCGGTGAGCTAGGTGGTGTATTCGGCGTTGATGCGCACGTAGTCATAGCTCAGGTCACAGCCCCAGGCGCAGCCTTGGCCTGGCCCATCACCCACCCCCACGCTGATCACCACCGGGTCACTGTGCAAGTAGGCTTTGGCGGCGTCCCGGTCGAAGGCCAGCGGTTGACCCCGACGCATTAGGGGAATGGTTCCCAGGTCAATAGCCAGGTCATCGGGGTGAAAAGGCACACCGGCGCGACCGGCAGCGGCGGCAATTCGTCCCCAGTTGGGGTCCCGGCCAAACACCGCCGCCTTCACCAGCAGCGAACCGGCAATCGTGCGGGCGATGTGTCGGGCCTCCCTGTCGCTCGCGGTTCCCTGCACCCGTACTTCGATGAGACAGGTCGCGCCTTCCCCGTCCCGCGCCACTTTTTTCGCCAGTTGCGTACACGCTTCCGTCACCATGGCAGCCAAGGTGGGAGCGGCGGGATGGTCAGCGTGAATGGGCGTTCCGCCAGCAGCGCCGTTGGCCAGGGCCAGCACCATGTCATTGGTACTGGTGTCCCCGTCCACCGTGATCTGGTTAAAACTCACGTCCACCGCCTGTTGCACCACTTGTCGCCAGAAATGGCTATCCACCGGAGCGTCGCAGGTAATAAAGGCCAGCAGCGTTGCCATATTGGGATGAATCATCCCCGACCCTTTGGCGATGCCGCCGACGCGCAGGGGCACAGTTAACTCCGTACTCTCCAGGGCAATCGTCTTGGGAACCAAATCCGTCGTGAGAATCCCTTGAGCCGCCAAATCCCCCCCATCGCGGGTTGTCGCTGCCACCAGCGCTGGAATTGCCGCCAGCAATTTCTCCATGGGAATCCGTTGCCCAATCACACCGGTGGACGCCACGAGGACTTCCTGGGGAGTAATGTTCAACGCCTGGGCAATCGCCGCCGCCGTTTGACAGGCATCTTCCCAGCCTGGAGTTCCTGTCGCGGCGTTGGCCTGACCGGCATTACACACGATGGCGCGCGCGGGTTGTCCCGTCTGGAGTTGTTCTTGGCAATAACGCACACAGGCGGCCCGCACCTGAGAGGTGGTGAAAGCGCCCGCAACCACCGCCGGTTGTTCCGAGTAGATGAGCGTCAAGTCCAGGGCCCCCGATGGTTTCAGTCCTGCACTCACTGCGCCGGCGCGATACCCTTGGGGAGCCGTTACCCCGCCGTCAATGACCCGCCACATCCAATTCCCCCAACGTTACGAGAGAAACCGTAGCAGATGTGGGCAGCGAGTTATTTGCGGCCATTCAGCGGTTGGCGGGTTGTTCCACCAGCGCTGCCGGCAACTGGCCCCACAGCCCAGCCATGAAGTGCAACGACCACCGGCGCAGAAACCCCACCCGCTGCATGGTTTGCAACACCAGCGCCCGCAGGGTCACCAGCGGCTCCCAGCCCTGGGAAAACACCCGGTTCAATGCATCGGTAAACAGCAGCGACAGGCATACCTGGAACCAGCGCCAGCGTTGGTAACGCCGGAGAACCGACAACTGGCCGATGTCTTCGCCCCGCCGATGGGCCGTCACCAGCACTTCGCCCAAGGTGGCCACATCCCGAATCCCCAGATTCATCCCTTGGCCCCCCACCGGGTGACAGCGATGGGCTGCATCGCCCACCAGGACCAACCGGGGTTGCACGTAGCGCTGCGCCTGCCGCCACTCCACCGCAAAACAATGGCGTTCCCCCACCTCCGTCACCTGGGTAAAGGGGAGATAGGGCCTTAGTTCGGCCAGGAATTCCGCCGTTGGCGCCCGCAGCAACCGCTGGGCCTCCCGATGGGGCAACGTCCAAACAACCCCCCAGCGCTGGTGGGGCAAGGGCAAGAGAGCAAGAGGTCCTGCCGGCCAAAACCGCTCGTAGGCCACCGGCGGTTCCTCGGCGTAGAGCACCGTCGTTACACAGGATTGCCAGTAGGGCCAGCTCCAGGTGGGGATACCCGCCTCCTGCCGCACTAGCGACTGCGCGCCATCCGCGCCCACGATTAACCCCACGCAGGAGCAAACCAGTTCCCCCTGGCGGCTGAGTTTCACCTTCACCTCCGTAGGGGTCACCACAAAATCCACTAGCTGCGTCCCCTCCCAGTAGGTGACGTTGGGCGTCTGGGCAATAAATTCCCGAAACACTGGCCACAGGCGCTGCTGTTCCCCGACCGACCCCAGCGAGGGTCGTCCGCCCAAATCTGCCGGCGTGAACACGATGGGATAACGCCCCTGGTCCGTCAAATGAATCCGGTCATAGGACTGCACCACCGGTTGCAGCCGCGACCAGACCCCCACCCGTTGCCAAACCTGTTCCGTCAAGGGCATCAGGGCATAGACCCGCGCCGCTGTTCCCGCACCATTCGACTGCGCCTCCACCACCAGCACCCGTATCCCTTCCGGTCCCAACCAGGCCGCTAACGTCAACCCCACCAAGGACCCGCCCACAATGAGTACGTCGTAGTCCCAGGTCCCCGACCCAGCCGCTGCATTCGCCATTTTTTAGAACAAATGTTAAAAAGTTTTACTAAACGTTCATTTATCCATTATGACAGACGGGAAAGGCCGTCAGGAAGGTCATTTTTGCTGCAGGCGGCAGGCCACCAATTGCTCCTCCAGCGTGGCAATGCGGCTGTAGGCGGCGGTCAATTGGGCCATGAGCCGTTGGATTTGCATCTCCAGCGGTAGGTCCTGGTGGTCTGGCGTCGTGTGGGGTTGGGGAATGGATTCCGTCAGAATGTCGCGGTGCTCCGACAGGTTGCCCAAGTAACCGCTCGGCATGGGGTGCAACGGCAGCCCCTGTTGCATCAGCTCCAGCGAGTGCAAGAGTTCGGCCCGGAAGCGTTCAATCAATCGTTCCAGGTCTTCCACTTTGCGACTCAACTGTTGTAACTGCTCCTCCAGTTGCCCTTGCATGGTTTTGCCTCATGCTCCCCTTGACTTCATCCTAGGAATGCCAACCATGAGTTTCTCCAGAATCACGGAATCATTTAACGTTTGGGTCACTATACTGGAGCTATGACGTTTAACTGGTTTGAGCGCCCCCTCGCCGCGCCGACTGCTGAAACAGGGGGGGTTGATTATGTGGAATGGGCCAAACGGGCCTACGACCACATTCGCCGGCAACAACAGGCAGTCTCTGAAGCAGTCGAGCCATCTCCGCCTGCGCCAGAACCGGAACCCGAACCGTCGGCTGCGCCCACCTCGTTCTTGGCCCGCGCCGCCGCGTTACGTCAAAGCCGGTTGGCGGCCTTAAAGGAATCCCTGGCTGCCCAAGCGCCCGCTGCAGAACCGGCACCGCCACCGGAGACACCAACGGCAACCGCGCCACCCGTGGAACTGGATGAGGGGTTTCTGTGGTCGGCGGAAATCCTGGCCGCTCAAGGTCGGCGTCCCGAGGAGGTCACGGTTGAGGAAATCAACTGGTTGCAAAAGCTGCGTCGGGGGTTGGCTAAAACCCGCCGGAACCTGCTCAACCAGCTCAAGGCGCTGGTCGGACAAGGGCCGCTAGATGCCCGAGCAGTTGGGGAGTTAGAAACCCTGCTGCTCCAAGCGGACGTGGGGGTGACCGTCACCGACTGGGTGATCCAGCAGCTCCAAAACCGCTTGCGGCAAGAGGCGCTCCCCCCGGAAATGGCCCTGAAACTGCTGGCGGGATTGTTGCGGGACGTGCTGGAACGGCCCTACCAGCAGGGATACTCTCGGACGCTGGCACCCGTGCGGGGTAAGCTGAACATCTGGCTCATCACGGGGGTCAACGGCGTGGGCAAAACCACCACCATTGGCAAGATTGCCCATCTGGCCCGTCAATCGGGATACACCTGTCTGATTGCGGCGGCGGACACCTTCCGGGCGGCGGCGGTAGAGCAGTTGAAAATCTGGGGCGAGCGAGCTGGTGTCGAGGTCATCTGCAATCCCACGCCCAACGCCGACCCTGCAGCGGTGGTGTTTGACGCCATCGGCGCGGCCCAGGCGCGCGGAGTGGAGTTGCTGCTGGTGGATACCGCCGGTCGGTTGCAAAACAAACAGAACCTGATGGCGGAACTGGCGAAAATCCGGCGGGTAGTGGACAAGAAAGCCCCCGACGCGCAGGTGGAATCGCTGCTGGTGCTCGACGCCACCTTGGGGCAAAACGGGTTGCGCCAGGCCCAGGTGTTCACCGAAGCGGTGCGCTTGACTGGCGTGATCATCACCAAGCTAGACAGCACCGCCCGGGGCGGCATTGCCCTTGCCATCGCCCAGGACTTGGGGTTGCCCATTCGGTTTATCGGGGCCGGGGAAGGGCTTACAGACCTGCGGCCCTTTTCCAGCTACGAGTTTGTTGAGGCGTTGATTGGTCTCTAGAACGTTTGCCGGGGGCGCTCCACACTCAAGGGACCCGAGCCGTAGGCCACGACCAGCAGCAGGCCCCCCATCAGCGCCAGATTCTTGAAAAACTGGATCACCTCCAGGTTCTGGCGGAAATCGGTGTGGAAGATCAGCGTAGCCGGAATCAAAAACCCGATGAGCAAAGCCGCGCCCCAGCGGGCTCTGTACCCCACCAGCACGGAAATTCCTCCGACCAACAACACAACAATCGTGGGGACCAGCAACCATCCCGGCACGCCGAATTTGGCCATGTAGGCCTGGGTACCCGCCGGGTTGAGGATTTTGGTGACCCCCGCGCGGATAAACACCGCCGACAAGAACACCCGCGCCACCAAGGACACCCACGCTTGGAAACTCGCCATTTGCCAAACCCTCCCGTCCATCGGCATACTCACCAGCATAGGCAACGGGCCGTCGTCCCTGGGGGCCGATTATGTCAAAATGTAAAGCGTGTGGATACCGGCGACCCCTGACCATGTCCTGACCCCGACGGCGATTGCCCTGGGGAATTTTGATGGCCTGCACCGGGGTCATCAGGCGGTGATTGCGCCGATTTTGCACCATCCCGATACCTGGGCAACGGTGGTGACGTTTCAGCCCCATCCGGTGGAATATTTCAGCGGCCAGCCCCGCGCGCTGCTGACCCCCTTGCCAGAAAAGCAAGCGATTTTGGAACGGTGGGGCGTGCAACAACTGGTGCTGTTGACCTTTGACCGGGAGCTGGCCCAGATGACGCCGGCGGCCTTTGTGCAGGAGGTGCTCCACCAGCAGTTGCAGGCGCGTTGGGTGAGCGTGGGAGCCGACTTTTGTTTTGGCCGAGGACGCCAGGGCAATGCCCAGTTGCTCCAGGAGCTGGGCGAACCCCTGGGCATCCGTGTGACCATCGTACCGGAACAGACGCTGGACGGGGAACGCATCAGTAGCTCCCGCATTCGGGAACGACTGCTCCAGGGCCAGGTGGAGGCGGTGGAACGGTTGCTGGGACGGCCCTACGCCTTAATCGGTGAAGTGGTTCCCGGACGTTCCCTCGGGCACCGGATAGGATTCCCCACGGCCAACTTGCAGCTCCCGGCCCGCAAGTTTCTGCCGCGCCAGGGGGTCTATTGCGTCCAGGTCTGGACCGCCGACGGGACCCACCCTCGACCGGGCGTGATGAATCTCGGCTATCGGCCTACGGTGGACGGGCAAACCCTCACCGCCGAAGTCCACCTGTTGCGCTGGCGAGGCGACCTGTACGGGCAAACCCTACAGGTGGAGCTGCGGCACTTTTTGCGCCCCGAACAGAAATTCCCCAGCCTCGAGGCGCTCCAGGCCCAAATCCAGCGGGACTGTCAGGCCGCCACCGAGTACTTCCAATTGCCCTTAGAACAGCTCGAACCGACCTAAAAGAGTTTGAAGTCGAATTCGTCCGTTTCCAGTTGCCGCTGGCGCACCTTTTTGGGGTCGGGGGCAAAGGTCAGCCACAGGGGAAACTGCAACAGCACCACCGGCACCGTGCCATCCCCCTCATCCATCACAATAAAAGGCACGAGGTCGTCCCGCTGGAAACGGTCGGCCTTTTGAGCCAGGGGTTCCGGCGCTTCGAACAGCAGAATACCCCCTTCGGCGCCGAAATCCGCGCGGCTAATTCCCAAGCAGTCTTGAAGTCCGCGCCGCCATTCCCCAAGACGTTCAGGACCGCTGGTGAGCACCAGTACCCGCAGCTCGTCGTCGTACAACTGGCGCAGGATGGAGATGATGGCCGAGGTCACCAGGATATTCTGCAGGCGACTGCCCATGCTGCGCAGCGCACCCCGTCCCCCCAGCTCCAGGAACCAGCGACGGACCCGTTCCTCATGCACCGGCTCAAAGGTGCGCCGCAGTTGCCAGGCCGGACCGTAGTAATCCGGGCGCGTGCGGTACTGCTCCAGACATTCCTCAATCACCTCCACCTGGTCGGCGTAGGTCTGGGCGGCGATTTGGAGAGGAGCGGCTTTAACGCGAGGCGCGGGAGCTACTTCCGGTTGCGGAGCCGGCGGTGGCACCAGGGACAATTCCTCTACGCTGGCCACCAGTTCCTGCAACGCCCCCCGCAGGTAATCCTTGAACCCCTGCACCCGTACCGCAATCTCCTGGGAACTGCCTGCAAAGGTCGAGCGCATTTCCTTTTGAATCCGTTCCTGGCGGCGTTCCAGTTGCTCGATGCTGAGTTGGAGTTTTTGACGGCGCTCCTCCAGTTCTCGCAGCGCCTGGGGCAACAGTTGCTGGAATTGGGCCTGGGCCTGTTGCACTTGGGCTTGCCAGTGGGCCTTTTCCGCCTGCAATTGGGCAATTTCCGCCCGCAGTTGCTCAATTTGCGCCTCGAGCGTCGCCACGTCAGGGTGTTCCATCAACGCGCTCCCGTTGCGGGACAGTAGTGGGTCAGATAGCGGGTCAGGGCGACCGGATCAAACAACACTGGCACAAAGTGGATGCTGTGGACCTCCCGAAAAAACAGGACCACCGGCACGCCAGGCCAAAACAAGGACCAATCTCGCCAATCAGCGTAGGGAAACGTGCGAATCGTCTGGCCATAGCGGGTCAACACCACCGCCGTTTCGGTAAACGTCCAGCGTAATGTCGTCGTCTGCCAGGCCAAAAAAGCCGCCAGTCCCACTAGTGCTAGACCAAGAGGCCACGACCAGGCCGCTCCTACTAGGCCCATCACCGCTACGCCCGCTGCCACACGGTAATCTGGGTTGAGGGTATAGGGAACACAGTAGGGTGCCGCCGTCGTTTCCATCCGCCGTATCAACGACTATCCGATTTGATCTAATTGTAAAGAAAGTCTCACCGTCAACGGGGGTCCCCCTACAATGGAGGCAGTGCTGCGGTGGGAAGTTCCATGTCCAATTTGACGCCCCAGGAGGCCCTTGCCTGTTTAAAGGTGCTAGTGTTTATGGCCCGCGCTGATGGGATTTTCCGGGCAGAAGAGGAAGAAATCCTTTTGGACCTATGCCGGAATTTGGAGTTGCCTCCCAACGTATCCCTGTTGGATTTAGTGCGGCAAGACATTGACCTGGAGGCGGAACTGGCCCAGATTACTTCACCAGCGGCGCGCGAGCAAGTGTATGCCGCAGCGTTGGCGATGGCTTGCGCTGACCGGAACCGCTCCGTCGAGGAACGGGAAGTTCTGGCGCGGATCAAAAATGCCTTTGGCGTTGCCCAGGAAAAGACCGACTTTATCCAGCGCCTGATGGCGGACACCCGCAGTACGTTGTTACCGGCGGACATTGCCCCTATCCATGACCCCGTCGAACGGGAGCGCCGCATCGAACAGGTCATCCAAAACTACGCCATTCTTACGGCGGTGCTAGGGGCATTTCCAGTTCCGGGTCTGGCCCTGGTGACCGACATCGCCGTGTTGACCTTCCAGCTCAAGATGATCGAAGAAATTGGGCGTTACTGGGGCTATACAGTACAGCGCCGGGATGCCGAATTGCTCCGAGACGGCATGGTGGGCGGAGTGGGCATTTCCGTGTTTCGGATTGCAGTGAGTAACGCCGCCAAGCTGATCCCTGGTTGGGGGAGTGTGATTGGAGCATCCTTGTCCTATGCGTCCACCTGGGCAATTGGCAAAGTCGCTAACCAGTACTACGCTTCGGGGGGCAAATTGGATATGCAGACGTTGCAGGCAGCATTCCAGCAGGCACGCCGACAGGGTGAACAGGAGTACCAAAAAAATCGCGCGCTCATCGAGTCCAAGCGCCAGGCCCATGCTGCTCAAATCGAGCAACTCAGTCGGCAGCTTCAGGGCGGCGAAATTACTCAGGCCGAATATGAGCAGAAACTGCAAGCGTTAAGCCAGGCGTTTAACCAGACGGCTACGAGCGAGCCATCTTCTCCCTGAGGCATCGCTCCACCTGCGTGAAGGTATCGGAATCAATCAGGGTACTAGGGAAAAAACGCCAGAGTTCCTTGGGGGTGATGTAACCAATCTGTTGACGATACTGGTTTTTGGCCTGCTGGAGGCGTTCTTGCATTGCCAAAACATCACCTAACGTGTGTAGAGGCGTGGGCGATAGACCTGCTGTTATGGCCCGTTGCAAACGATGGAAATGCGCCCTCAGTACCACTTTGTAAGAGGTGCCAGGCGGTAGATGCAAGGCATCGAAACTAGGGGGATAGTCAAACGGTGGTTTCGAGGCGTTTGTTGTCACAAGATACTGCCCAGACGTCAATTCCGTTTCGCAATCAAAAACTTTCTCTTGGAATAGAAAACCTAAAAACCCCCCTGGGTTTAAGTGATAAATCGCAATACTTGTGTTATGGGTGGGATTGATCATGCAGCGTAGGAATGTTCGCATGTGCTGTTCTTGCAGCATGGGTGCTAGGGTAACACACTCCACATCACCCACCCAGCAATAGCCTTGCTCCACTAAAGCAGACTGCAGGCGGTGGTAGTATCTCAAATCCACACTGTAGCGGAATGCTTCCGAGTTAACCGGACGATACTGATAAATTTGGCCATAGGCTGCTTGAAGCACTTTATAAATTTCATTGACCTTGTTCTCTATTTCTCCAAAATCTACTTGGTTTTGCGCTGCCAGTGTCTGTTTTAAACGCTTGGTCAAGTCAATTAAGCTCTCTTCCTCAACGCGTATTTTCAAGAAGTCCCCTAACTTACGGGCCAAATCTTGAAAATTTAACAACTCACCGTATGCAAATCGAGCCAAGCTTTCTAAAGATGAAAACCCAGCAGAACGTCCTATTTGTAAGGGTAAATGCTGATTAACTAGTTTAAGGACAAAACAATAGCCAAAATTGAAAGGTCCCACTCTAGTTTTAGTAACGGATATAGACACCTTGGAAAAGTCAGACAGATGATAAGTGCGCACACAGCTAGGCCAACCTAAGAGATAAGCTAGACGTGATTGCTTAATATGGGATACGATCCTCTTGCTGCGGTCAAATAGGAACTCATCTTTCACTTTTTGCTGCAACCAATTCCACAGGAAGATCATGAGTGAGACTATGAAGATAAAAATGAATAAAATCACTGCAGACAGAAGTCTTTTCTGAGATAGCGATAGGGCTTCTCCAGCCAGGAAATTCATTTCGATCCATCTAAAAATAAAAGAGAACGTTGGAGTGAAAACATAACTGGATACAGCAGCACCCAATAAACCAATCACGAGCGCAAGTATTACCCCGTTCATAAGAGTTCTCTGGGTCTCCTGGTAAATCCTTGGCGCGTACTCAGACTCAAAGAGCCTAGCCGTCAAGCTATCAATCTGCGCCCACTCTTTCGCCATAACAATTCCTTAAAATTTGAATGTTCCCGCCATTGTTTTAACCAATCCGTCCTTTTAGCGTCAAGTATTGCCCAAGCCGCCCCCTTTACATGAAAGGGCTTTACAGGGAAACGGAACGGAAGAGCTAGGGCATGGGGGTCACGATGTTTTTTGCCAGCGGCGACAAAGCCGAATGCTGACGTTCGCCGGGAGAGAATCTCTCATTTCCTAACTTACTCCCAGGCATTCGCCACTTCAGAAAAGCCAACAACGAGGCTACGTCCTGCGACCCAAGGAACGGACTGGGCTGCTAACTTTGTTGGGACGGGCTTGGAGGGATTCGAACCCCCGACACCTTGACCGTAGTCAAGTTGTCAGCGCCCTTCTATGGCTAAAAACGTTTAGCTTGGCATAGAATAGGGCTAATGAGTTCATAGAGGTTTTTCATGTCTAAGCCTTACAGCACAGACCTGCGTCAGAAAGCCATTGAAGCGGTCTTGGGGGGTGCAACGCTCGTCGAAGTGAGCCAGATGTTCAACGTCGGGTATCGCACGTTACAACGTTGGCTCAAACAATGGTCTGAAACCGGTGATTGTTTACCAAAAGGGGCATAGTCATAAATTTTGCAAGTTTGTCGAGGCAAATCCCAGTCTGACCCAGAAGGAAATGGCGGCTAGTATGACAATTTGCAGAGAGCTTAATCCTACCAAGAACAAGATGAGCAGGAGCAGAATGAAGGATGTAAAGCCGGAGGAATTGGGGATAGACCAGCGAGCGGTTTATGAGTATGGCTGGGGTGATTGATGGGAAGAAGGCGGGTGGGAGACGTGAAAGAGTAAGTATGATGGGTGGTTATTATCTCGGGAGATTCATCGAGCCATTAACCTGGATAGGGAGCTGCAATTTACAAGTCGTTTTAACTTGGTTGCGTGAGTGGTTACTACCGGCAATTGGTCCTGGCAAAAAGATAGTGATGGACAGGCGGCGGTCAGGCAAGTGGTGGAAGCAGCTGGGTGTGAATTATTCACTAGATTCGAATCCGATTGATTGAGCAAAAGGTGCGTAAGTTACAGGTGAGTGCAATCGAAAATCTGCAACCCTTGGTCAATGAAACTATCCGTAGCGTATGTCAAGTTTTGTGATTTTAGCTATATAGCTAAGCCATCTATGCTTGTTATGTCTTAGAGTCGCAGGGATGACCTAGGTGTTCAAGACGATGGACAGGAGTGGATAATGGTGTAAAACGGTACATATGCTGTTAGGCTTTAAGACGGAGCTTCGTCCAAACAACAAGCAGCACACTTTGCTAGCGAAGCACGCGGGAGTAGCGCGGCACGCTTGCAACTGGGGCCTGCAGGTTTGCCAGGGAGTGTTTCAACACAACCGGGAGCGTCCCGACCACAAGCAAAAGCTCCCCAG
>JANXAM010000039.1 GCA_025062155.1 Gloeomargarita sp. SKYB120
AACCGGCAAACAGGGCCACCGCTGCCAGCAACAGCAGGAAGATGGACCCAGCATACAGGTCATTATTGGTGCGCATCCCGATGGTGTACCACCACTGATACACCCCCGAGTAGGCGATGTTGACTGGCCCGGTTGCCCCTTGTGCTTGGGTAAAGGCCTCCACCGCCGCCTGCCCAAAATGGGGGTCCCAAATCGCGTGGGCAATGGGCCGCACGTTTAACGGGTCCTTGATCCACTGCTCAAAATTGCCCTGCCAGGCCACGTGGAACAGGTTCCCCGACGTCCACAGGAAGATGATCGCCAGATGGCCGAAGTGGGAGGCAAAAATCTTTTGGTAGAGATTCTCCTCCGTCATGCCATCGTGGCTTTCAAAGTCATTGGCCGTCGCCAAGGCATACCAAATCCGCCGTGTCGTCGGGTCTTGGGCCAAGGCTTGGCTAAATTTCGGAAACTTCGTCGCCATAGTCTCTCCTTCCCTTAGCCGGATACGGCGATAATCCGTGCCAGGAAGAACGACCAGGTGGTCACAATTCCCCCTAACAGGTAGTGGGCCACACCGACCGCCCGTCCCTGGATAATGCTCAACGCCCGCGGTTGAATGGCCGGCGCCACCTTGAGCTTGTTGTGCGCCCAAACGATGGACTCAATCAACTCCTGCCAATAACCGCGCCCGCTGAACAGGAACATCAAGCTAAACGCCCAGATAAAGTGCGCTCCCAGGAACATGATCCCGTAGGCCGACAACGCCGAGCCGTAGGAGCCAATCACCTGGGACGACTGCGCCCACAGGAAGTCCCGCAGCCAGCCGTTGATCGTAATCGCACTCTGGGCAAAGTTCCCACTGGTGATGTGGCTGATCGTGCCGTCGGGATTCACGGTGCCCCAGATGTCCGACTGCATCTTCCAGGAGAAGTGGAAGATAGCGATCGACAGGGAGTTGTACATCCAGAACAGCCCTAGGAACACATGGTCCCAGCCCGACACTTGGCACGTGCCGCCCCGCCCCGGACCATCGCAGGGGAACGCAAACCCCAGATTCGCCTTGTCCGGGATCAAGCGGGAATTGCGGGCAAACAGCACCCCCTTCAGTAGGATGAGTACCGTTACGTGGATGGTAAAGGCATGGATGTGGTGCACCATGAAGTCCGCAGTGCCCAACACCATCGGCATCATCGCCACTTTGCCGCCCACCACCAGGGTCTCACCCCCGAAGATGGGACTCACCCCGGCGCTCGCGTAAGGAGCCGTCGCCCCCGCCGCTGCCGCGTGCAACCCTTGAATCCACTGGGCAAACACCGGCTTCAGTTGAATCGCCGTATCCGAGAACATATCCTGGGGCCGTCCCAGCGCCCGCATCGTGTCGTTGTGGATGTACAGGCCAAAGCTGTGGAAGCCCAGGAACAGGCACACCCAGTTCAGGTGGGAAATGATGGCATCCCGGTGCCGGATCACCCGGTCCAACACGTTATTGACATTCTGCGCCGGGTCATAGTCCCGCACCATGAAGATCGCCCCGTGCGCACCAGCTCCCACAATCAGAAAGCCCCCGATCCACATGTGGTGGGTAAACAGGGACAACTGGGTGGGATAGTCCGTCGCCAGGTATGGGTAGGGCGGCATCGCGTACATGTGCTGGGCCACGATGATCGTCAGCGACCCCAGCATCGCCAGGTTGATCGCCAACTGGGCATGCCACGAGGTCGTCAGGATTTCATAGAGCCCTTTGTGACCCGTCCCCCCAATCAGCAAGGGGTCTTTGTGGGCCTCCAGGATTTCCTTCATGCTGTGGCCAATTCCCCAGTTGGTGCGGTACATGTGACCGGCAATAATAAACAGCACCGCCAGCGCCAAGTGATGGTGCGCCGTATCCGTCAGCCACAGACCGCCCGTCACCGGGTTCAGGCCGCCTTTAAAGGTCAGGATGTCTGCGTAGGCACCCCAATTCAAGGTGAAAAACGGCAATACCCCACTCAGACCACCCCAAGGCACATTCGGGAACACATCCGCCATCAAATTGGGGTGCAAAATCCACTCGTGGGGCAAGGGAATATCCGCCACCGAGGCAATCACCTTCCCGCCAACAGTCAGCGGTTTCCCCGCATCAATCGCATCTAAACAGGCATTAATCGGCAAGGACACATGAATTTGCTGCCCGGCATAGCCTAAGCACCCCAGGCCCAGCAGACCCGCCAAGTGGTGGTTCAGCATGGATTCCACATTCTGGAACCACTCCAGCTTAGGCGCCGCCTTGTGGTAGTGGAACCACCCGGCAAACAGCATCAGGGCCGCCATCACCAGCGCCCCAATGGCCGTGCAGTACAGTTGAAATTCATTGGTAATCCCATTGGCCCGCCAGAGTTGGAAGAACCCAGAGGTAATCTGAATCCCCTGGAATCCGCCCCCTACATCGGCGTTGAGAATCTCCTGCCCCACGATGGGCCAAACCACCTGGGCGCTCGGCTTGACGTGCAATGGATCCGCCAGCCAGGCCGAATAGTTGGAAAACTTCGCCCCGTGGAAGTACATCCCGCTCAGCCACACAAACACCACCGCCAAGTGGCCAAAGTGGGCGCTGAAAATTTTACGCGAGATGTCCTCCAGGTCGCTGGTATGACTATCGAAATCGTGAGCGTTAGCGTGCAGATTCCAGATCCAGGTTGTGGTCTTTGGCCCCTTGGCCAGACTCCGGGAAAAATGCCCTGGTTTGCCCCACCGCTCGAACGACGTGGGCACCGGGTCCCGGTCCACGACCACCCTGACCTTCGCTTCCCGCTCCGGTGGACTGATGGTCATTAGAACGCTCCTCTCCTAGTACGGCAAGGACTAGACGGTGTCACTTCCCCAGAACCTTTGCTCACAATGGCAAAAAGTTCTGACTCTGAGCCTACATAGGGTATCCCCATTTCAGCTCAGTAACACCGTGAACTTAGTCAGCATTATAGGCTCCCATCGCCGTCCGGTTCAGAGCGTTAATAATAGTTAAACTCCCTGTCCCTTCCCTGCTACTCGCCCTGGCTATTGTCAAATAAATTTACACAAATTCACAAATTTTTACATTTCTGGTGGGTAAGAGCGTCAGTAGCAGCCTGCTCGCAAACGCAGACCTAGCTTGGCACCTTAGTGGAGCTAAGCGGACTCGAACCGCTGACCTCCTCAATGCCATTGAGGCGCTCTACCAACTGAGCTATAGCCCCCCAAAGCCGCAGAGTCTATTATGGCATATTTTTCCCCTGGCTCCGGCGCTGGCGAAACCAGGCTTGTAGCACGTCCCGGCATTCCGCCGCTAGCACCCCCCGAATCACCGGAAAGTGATGGTTTGAGGCGCGGCTGGTGGGAATTTGGAGCACACTGTCAATCGCCCCAGTTTTGGGATCGGGTGCACCGTACACCAACTGTCCAATGCGGGCGTTCACCAGAGCGCCGGCGCACATGGGGCAGGGTTCTAAGGTGACGTACAGCGTGCAGTCTGTGAGATACCAGGTGCCTAGAACCTGACCGGCCTGGCGCAACGCCACGATCTCTGCATGGGCGGTGGGGTCGTGGGTGCGCTCTCGCTGGTTTTCGCCTTGCGCGATACATACCCCTTGGGCGTCCACAATCACCGCACCAACGGGAACTTCTCCGGCTTGACCCGCCTGGACAGCGAGTGTCAAGGCCAGCCGCATCCAATCCTCGTGACTGGGCACTAGGCGGGCGTCAGTTGGGCCACTTTGTCCCGCAGCGCGTTCATCAGGGACTCAAACGACTCGGTGAATTTCAAAATCCCCTCCTCCAGCAGCTCCGCCATCACCTTGTCCAGGTCAATCCCTAGGGCTTGAACTTTGGCTAGTATGGCTTCGGCCTGGTCAAACCCATCCCGCAGGTGGTCGCTGATTTGGCAGTGGTCGGCGCAGGCCTCGATGGTTTCCGGCGGCAGGGTATTGACGGTATTGGCCCCCACCAACTCCTCGACGTACATCACATCGCTGTACTGGGGATTTTTGGTGCTGGTGCTAGCCCACAGCAGCCGTTGCACCTTAGCCCCTTTAGCCGCCAGGGCTTGCCAGCGAGGATGCGCAAGAATTTCCTGGAACCGCTCGTAGGCTACCTTGGCGTTGGCAATCGCGGTTTTGCCCCGCAGTGCCTTGGCTTGCTCGGTGCCGATGGCGTCCAATAACTTATCCACCTTGGTGTCAATCCGGCTCAGGAAGAAACTGGCCACCGACGCAACCCGGTCCACCGGCTCGCCCCGCTCGACCCGCGCTTCTAAGCCTCGGATGTAGGCCCAGGCGGTGTCCACATAGCTCTGGACGCTGAACAACAACGTGATATTCACGTTTACCCCAGCGGCAATTACCTGCTCGACCGCCACCAGGCCCTCCGGCGTCCCCGGAATTTTAATCATCACGTTGGGCCGGTTGAGGGTCTGGAAATAGCGCAGGGCCTCCCGCACGGTGCCTTCGGTATCCCGTGCCAACTGGGGCGGCACCTCCACACTCACATAGCCGTCCAACCCGTGGCTGTCTTCGTAAACAGGCCGGAGAATATCGCAGGCGTCTTGAATGTCCTTGAACACTAGGGATTCGTAAATCTGCTCCACCGATAGCCCAGCTTTGGCCCCCGCCACAATGTCCGCATCGTAAATGGCATTGCCAACAATCGCCTTTCGGAAAATGGTGGGGTTGGAGGTAATCCCGCGAATGCCCCGCGTCGCCATCAATTGCTGCAACTCACCGGCAACGAGCAGATTGCGGTTGAGATTGTCCATCCAAATGCTCTGCCCATACTTGGGAATCTCCAACAGGGGATTGGCCGCCGTCATGGTACGTTCCTCCTGTACCGCTTTCCTTACCTCTATTCTGGCCGCCGTCGCCAACCCCGCCGCCACTCCTTAAGACCAACTACAGCTTTGCTCTCCCTTGAAACATGAAAGTATGTTCATGTATAGTAGGATTATCGTTTTATGGGGAGAGAAAACTCATGGTCAAGTGCGATTGCGAGCGGTGTGTGTGCCAAGTGGACCCGGCAACCGCTATTCGTGTGGGGGACAAGGTCTATTGCAGCGACGCCTGCGCCCAGGGACACCCCAACGGGCCGGGCTGTGGCCACGACAGTTGCCCCTGCTAGGTTCGGCTAGCCCTTCAAGGGATGGTCTCAGCAGTCCGCTGCATGGCGCGGGGAAACCCCACCGGCAATAACCTCTGGTGGGTACGGGCGGCCTCTAAGCGTTGCAAGTCGCGGTAGCTCACCCAGTGGATACAGTCCACCGGGCAGGTGTCAATGGCCTCCTGAATCAGATGCTCAGGGTCGCCGTCCTGGTTGATCACGCGGGAACGTCCATAGTCCGGCTCGATGTAAAAGGTGTTGCGGGCGACGTGGGCGCAGTGCTTGCAGCCAATGCAGGTTGCTTCATCTACGTAAACCGCCTTTTGTCGCCACTGGCCTCCGAGTTCTGGCTCAAATCCCGTTCGTTCCATCAGGCCGCCCAGCGTTGCACCACCAACCGCACCGAACCATCGCTCAGCCTCTGGGTTTCCATCACCTGGAAGCCCTGGCGTTGGGTTTGGGCTAGCACCACCTCGTAGGCATACTGCTGGTGCAGTTGCCGCAGGAACCCCTCCACGCTCAGGGGCTGTTGCCAATACTGCAAATCCGCCACCAGGTTGTACTGCTGACCATCCCAGGCAAAGCCAATGTCATAACCGTTGGCTTGAGGAATCACCAAGTCCGCCATCTGGGTTTGACCCCGATAGCCCCGCACTGGCAAGGGACCGGTTTGGTAGGTGTAATTCAACCGGGTGAGCGCAGCCGCCAGCGCCTCCTTGTCCCGCAGACGAGTTTGGATGGTGCTGAAGTGAGACATGGGAACCACCTTTAACGCACGTGGACATCCTGTTGCTGGGGCTGGGCGACAACCGCTTGGAAGTACTCCGCTGTCCATTCCCGGTGGGTCACCACCCCCAATTCCTGTTCAATGGCTTGGGAAAGCGCCACGCAGGTCGCTCCGGGAACGCCCTGCACCCGTAGCTCCACTCGACCGTCCGGGTGAATCACAAACTCAAGGGTCTCCATCGGTCACCACCCCGCCGCCAAATTACCTCAAATTGTAACGAATGTGAGAAGGAATGGCCGATGCTTTGTAATTCTTAATATTCTTAATAGTCGCTGGCCTGGGTTAAACTAAAGGGGGTTGGAGGGCTGCTAGGATGGACCGACGTCCCCCGAGTTATGTGCGCCTGGCGATGCGCAACATGGTGCGCAAGGGGCGCAAATCCCTATGGCATTTCACCTTGACCAGCCTAGGACTGCTGGGGGTGCTGGTGGGCTTGGCCTATTGGACCCGTTGAGCTATGCTGAAGAAATTGACACTGGAGTTGCCCGACCATGACGGTCCTGGAGACGGTGGAACTGACCCAGGCTGAGTACGAGCGCTATTCCCGTCACCTGCTCCTGCCGGGAGTGGGGGTCGCTGGCCAGAAGAAGCTCAAGGCGGCCAAGGTGCTGTGCGTGGGCACTGGCGGTCTGGGGTCGCCAGTTTTGTTGTACTTGGCGGCGGCGGGCATTGGTCACCTGGGCATCGTGGACTTTGATGTGGTGGACATTTCCAACTTGCAGCGCCAGATCATCCACAGCGTGGACCGGCTCGGGCAATCCAAAGCCCAATCGGCCAAGGACCGCATCGCCCAACTGAATCCCCACTGCCAGGTGGAACTGTACGAGACCCAACTGACGGCGGCCAACGCCCTGGACATTCTCCGACCCTACGACGTGATAGTAGACGGCACGGACAATTTCCCCACCCGCTATCTCATCAACGACGCCTGCACGCTGCTGGGCAAGCCCTTTGTGTACGGTTCGATTCTCTGGTTCGAGGGCCAGGTGTCGGTGTTCAACTACCAGGGCGGGCCGACCTACCGAGATTTGTTCCCAGAACCGCCACCGCCAGGGGAGGTGCCCTCGTGCGCCGAAGGAGGTGTGCTTGGCGTCTTGCCGGGCGTGATCGGCGCGTTGCAGGCCACGGAGGTCTTAAAAATTATCCTGGGGATTGGGGAGACGTTGAGCGGTCGGTTGCTGATTTACGACGCTTTAAAAATGAAGTTTCGGGAGTTGAAGTTGCGGCCTCATCCGAACCGGCCTGTCATTAAGGAATTGATAGATTATGAACAGTTCTGCGGTGTGACCCAGGCTCGACAACAGGCACAACAAATGCAGGCGGACATTCCTGAAATCACGGTGCAGGAGTTGCAGCAATTACTGACGACCCAGCCGGACCGGACTTTGTTGGTGGACGTACGCAATCCGGGAGAGTACGAGGTGGCCCGCATTGACGGCGCAGTGTTGATCCCCCTGTCGGAGTTGGAGCAGGGGCCGGGTCTGGACAAGTTAAGGCAACTGTGGAGCGACAAGCAGTTGGTGGTGCATTGCAAGTCGGGGGCGCGCTCTCTGAAGGCGCTGCACTTGATCAAGGAAAAAACGGGTCGGGTGGGCTACAACGTCAAGGGCGGGATTCTGGCCTGGAGCCGCGAAATTGACCCGTCGGTGCCGCAGTATTAACGGGCATGAAAACGGCGCTGATTACTGGGATTACGGGCCAGGACGGTTCCTACCTAGCGGATTTTTTGCTGCAAAAGGGCTACGTGGTGCATGGGATTGTGCGGCGGGCGTCCCTGTTCAATACCAGCCGCATTGACCATCTCTACCGGGACCCCCATGACCCCGAGGCGCGTTTGTTTTTGCACTACGGGGATTTAACCGACGGCACGGGGCTGCGGCGGGTGATTGAGCAGGTGCAGCCGGACGAGGTGTACAACCTGGGGGCCCAGTCCCACGTCAAGGTCTCCTTTGCCCAGCCGGAGTACACTGCTGATGCCGTCGCTACTGGCACTTTGCGCCTGCTGGAGGCGGTGCGGGATTACGAGCAGACTACCGGGCGGCGGGTGAAGTTTTACCAGGCCGGGTCGTCGGAGATGTTTGGGGCGTCGCCACCACCTCAGCACGAAAAAACTCCGTTTTATCCCCGCAGTCCCTACGCGGTGGCTAAGGTGGCGGCCTACTGGTTCTGCGTGAACTACCGGGAGGCCTACGGGATGTTCATCTGCAACGGCATCCTGTTCAACCATGAGAGTCCCCGCCGGGGGGAAACCTTTGTCACGCGCAAGATCACGCGGGCGCTGGGCCGGATCAAGGTGGGCTTGCAAAAGGAACTCTACCTGGGCAACCTGGCGGCCAAGCGGGACTGGGGGTTTGCTGGGGATTATGTCGAAGCCATGTGGTTGATGTTGCAGCAGGATGAACCCGATGATTATGTGATTGCGACAGGAGAGGCTCACTCGGTGCAGGAGTTTTTGGAGGCGGCCTTTGGCCTGGTGGGATTGGACTGGCGGGCGTATGTCAAAATTGACCCGCGCTACTTTCGCCCCACCGAGGTGGACTACCTACTCGGGGATGCCACTAAGGCGCGGGAGAAGCTAGGCTGGCGACCCCGCTGCACCTTCCGGGAACTGGTGCGAATGATGGTGGAGCACGATTTAGAATTGGCCCGTCAGGAGCTGACGCTCAAAGCGGCGGGGCATCGTGTGTATTTGCCGGGCTTGAGCGATTGACAGCCCCCCCCTTGTGCTATTGTGCAAAAAACACGTTTTTTCCGGTGGGAATTGGGGAATCGGGATGGGACCCCAGCGGTTGGAGGCGGCCTTGCGGATGGTCGTGCAAATCCAGAATTGGCTGCTGTTTGCCGACGACCCTCGCGTGCTGTACGACCGGATCGTGCAGGTGCTGGGCGAAACGGTAGGGGTGTCGCGGGTGTACATCTTTGAGCATCACCGGGGCGAGAAAGGGCAACTGCTGACCTCCCAGCGAGCGGAGTGGTGCGCTCCAGGGGTAGCCCCCCAGCGGGACAATCCGCTGTTGCAGAACTTCGACTACCAGGCCCACGGGTTTGACCACTGGCTGGAGGCACTCCAACGGGGTGAAATCCTATGTGGTCGGGTGGCCGATTTTCCCCCACCAGAGCGGGACTGTCTTGCCCGCCAGGACATCGTGAGCATCCTGGTGGTGCCCCTACGGGTGGGCGACGCGCTGTACGGGTTTATCGGGTTTGACGATTGCCAGCAGGAGCGCCCTTGGGACGAGACGGAAATCAACCTGTTGGCATCGGTGGGAACGGCCCTGGCCCAAGCCCTGCGGCAATGGCAACTGCTCCAGTCTGCGCGAGAAACGGAAGCCAGGTACCGAGCGCTGTTTGCCGCCGCCAGCGACGGGATTGTGGTGAGCGACGCCCAAACCGGGCGGATCCTGGAGGTCAATCCCCAGGCGGAGCGGTTGCTGGGCTATCCGCGTGACGACCTGGTGGGACGCGACCAGTGGGCCTGTCACCCGCCAGCGGAACGGGCAATGGCCCAGCGGGAGTTTTTCCAGTGGGTGCAAGCCGGCGGAACCCAACCGGTGCCTGTGCGACTCCAGCGCCGGGATGGGGCCATCGTACTTGTGGAAATCGCGGCGCGGCTTTTGACCTGGCAAGGGCGGCCTTTGCTCCAGAGCATCCTACGGGAAAAGACCGATATCCAGATGGTTTTGGAGGCGGTGCCCTTGGGGATGGCCGTGTTCCAACGGCGGCAATTACAAGCCGTCAATGGAGCGCTGTGCCAAATCCTGGGCTACAGCCGGGTGGAATTGCTGCAGTTGTCCGCCTCGGCGCTGGTGCAGTTGGTGCATCTCCACGACCGTTCTCGGTTGCGTCAAGCCTACCGGCGCTGGTTGCGGGGCGGGGCGGACCAGACGCCCGACGAACTGCGGGTGCGCCATCGAGATGGGGCCTGGCTTAACTTAGCCTGCTATGGGCAAATGTTGAATGTAGGCGGGCGGCGACTCCTGTACCTGACCGTGCAGGATGTCACCGAGAAACACCGCATGGCCGAGGCGCTGCACCAGAGTCTGGCCCAATTTCAATTGACGTTCGAGCGCTCGCCAGCCGGGATGTCCATCACCGACCGGGAAGGACGTTTTTTACGGGTGAACGCTGCGCTGTGTCAACTGTTGCAACGGGATGTCAGCACACTCCTGTCCCAGGACTGTCGGAATTTTATCCATCCTGATGACGCAACTCGCTACGCGGTGGCTAATGGCCGTCTCCTGCGGGATGAAGTTCCCCAGATCACCCTGGAATTGCGCCTACAACCCCAGCCCCAACAAACCCTGCACGTGTTGCTCAGCAAGGTGGTGATTGCCCGCGACGCCGACGGTCAACCGCTGTTGTTTCTCTCGCAACTGGTGGATGTAACCGAGCGGGTCCTGGCTCAGCAGTCGTTGCGCCAGAGCGAGATGCGGTTGAAGCTGGCGGCGCAAGCGGCTGGCCTGCTGGTGTGGGAGTGGGACCTGGTCAGCGATGTCATGGAAATTAGCCGTTACACCCGCGACCCTGGCCTGTACCCGCCAAACGAACCCCAGACTGTGCGTCTCCTCGGTTTGACCTCGCTGCAAAGCGTCCATCCTGAAGACCTGCCTCAGGCCCTGCTGATTCGCCAGCAGTATCAGAACGGGGAAATGGACCAGTGCGAACAGCGCCACCGGGTGTTAACGCCGGACGGGGACTACCGCTGGCTGCAATCCATCAGCCAGTTGATTCGGGACGCCGACGGGCGACCGCTGCGCGTGGTGGGGGTCTCCCAAGACATCACCGACCAGATGAACCTTCTCCAGGCAATGCAAACCCGAGAAGAGCGCCTGCGGGCGGTGGTGGCCGACCAGACTGAGTTAATCTACCGGGCCAAGGCCAACGGCGAACTGGTGTTTGTGAACCCCGCCTTTTGCCGCTACGCTGGACGTGGCGAAGCCGAGTTGTTGCACCAACCCTTTACGCATCCGCTGCATCCCGATGACCAACGCCAGTTTTTAACGCGCCTACAGCGTTTGTCGCCGGAGCGGCCCACTTTTACGCTGGAATGTCGCACGACCGACCCACCCGAGCGTTGGTACGAGTGGACCATCCGCAGTTTTTTTGATGATCAGGGGCGATTGCAGGAAATCCAGGGCATTGGCCGCGACGTGACTGAGAAAAAGCGGATAGAGGCCCAATTGCTACACAAAGCCCTTCATGACTCCCTCACCGGCCTGCCCAATCGTCGTCTGTTTCTGGAACGTCTCCAGCAGGCCCTGGTGCGTTACCGCCAGGAGGGTCACCCCAGCTTTGCCCTGGTGTTTCTGGACCTCGACCGGTTCAAAGGCGTGAATGACAGTTTTGGGCATCTCCAAGGCGACCAACTCCTGATAACCATGACCCAGCGGTTACAGGCAGCCGTGCGGCCTGAGGACACCGTTGCCCGCTTTGGGGGCGATGAATTCGCCCTGTTGCTGGTTTCCCTGGCCGCCGAACAGCTAGACCAGCGTTTGCAGGAATTACAGCAGGTGATTGCCCAACCGCTGACCTTGGCCGGCCAAGCGGTTACGGTGCAGGCCAGTATGGGGGTGGTGTACAGCGCGCCCCACTACCAAACGCCGGAAGAAATGTTACGGGATGCGGATACGGCGATGTATCAGGCGAAGAGTCAAGGACGAGCGCGGTGGGTTGTTTTTACTCCAGTTGGCCGGCATGCCCCTGGCGCTGTCGATCTTGAGATTAAGGCGGCATTGACGGCTGGGCAATTCCAGGTGTATTACCAACCGGTGATGACCGCCGATGGGATGGTCTTGGGGGTGGAGGCATTCTTGCGCTGGCACCATCCGACGCGGGGAGTTTTGTTGCCGGAGACCTTTTTGCCGGATGCAGAAGCAATGGGGCTGCTGGGGGATTTGGACTGGTGGGTGTTGACCACCACGATTGCCCAGATGCAACAGTGGCCGGCGACGTGGGTTCTGTATGTCAACCTTTCGCCTGCTTCGATTAACCAGAGGGATTTTTTGAACCGCTTGGAAGAATTACTGGGCGACAGCGACTTTGACCCCCCACGGTTGCAGCTAGAACTTCATGAACAGTCACTGCGAGATGACTGGGACTGGCTACCGGCAATGCAGGCGTTAGGAGTGGGATTGAGCCTTGATGGTTTTGGCCAGGGGCACCTAGGCAGGATACCAGCTTTACCCGTCGTTAAAACCCTCAAAATTGACCGGGCGTTTGTCCAGCAGTTAACTGTACGGTCTCAGGCGGAGCAACTGGTACAGGCGATGGTCATTCTGGCCCGGAGTCTTGGGATGCGCACTGTAGCTGTCGGCGTCGAAACGGAACAGCAGGCTAGGACCCTATCAGCCTTGGGGTGCCATGCGTTGCAGGGCAATTTCCTGAGTCCCCCTTTGACTGCGGAGGAATTGACGGCGCGATTTGTGCCCTGAATACAAAAAAGGCCCCCGCAGGGACCACACCAGATCGTCAATCGGAGGGTTGGAATAGCTTACGCTGGAGGATTACTATACGTTTCCGGCGTTGGGAGTTTCGTATCACCAGCTACGAATAGGGCGAAGTTATCGAAGCTGGTCGTGTCTTAGGTTGCAGGGCGGTGAACGGTCATTCATCGTTACAATAAAGTACGGTTAGCTGACAGACGCTCATGACGGAATTGGGGGGGGACTACAAAGCCACGCTGAATCTACCGCAGACGGACTTTGCCATGCGGGCCAATGCAGCGGTACGAGAGCCAGAAATTCAGGCGTTTTGGCAACAGGAACAGATTCCCCAAACATTTGACCCAAACGCTCCCGCCTTTGTCCTGCACGATGGCCCGCCCTACGCCAACGGCGACATCCACATGGGCACCACCCTGAACAAGATTCTCAAGGACATCATCAACAAGTTCTACCGCCTGCGCGGGTATCGCACCCCTTACGTGCCGGGCTGGGACTGTCACGGGTTACCCATCGAACTGAAAGTCTTGCAGGAAATCCCCGCCGAAATCCGGCAAAACCTCACCCCCATCGAACTCCGCCAGCGCGCCAAAGCCTATGCCTTGGATGCAGTGGCCCGCCAGAAACGGAGTTTTCAGCGCTGTGGGGTATGGGGCGACTGGGACAACGCCTATTTAACCCTCGACCCCGAATACGAAGCGGCTCAGATTGACGTGTTTGGGCAAATGGCGCTCAAGGGCTATATTTACCGGGGTTTGAAACCTGTGCATTGGAGTCCGAGTTCCCGCACCGCCCTTGCCGAAGCCGAGCTGGAATATCCCGATGGGCACGTTTCTCCCAGTATTTACGCCCTGATGCGCTTGACGGAATTGACGCCCCCTGCCCGGGCCGTCTTGGGAGAGTGGGATGAACTGTACCTGGCGATTTGGACGACCACACCCTGGACATTGCCGGGGAATCTGGCGGTGGCGGTGCATCCCGAAATCACCTACGCCGTCGTGATCAGCGATAGCCAGGGGCCTGTCATCGTGGCGGCAGATTTGGTCAACAAGTGGCGGGATGTGGTAGCCCAAGAAGTCACAGTTGCGCGCACGTTTCCGGGGAAAATCCTGGAGTTTTGCCACTATCAACATCCCCTGTTTGACCGGCAGGGCGTGGTGGTCTTGGGCGAGCACGTCACGGTGGAATCCGGCACAGGACTCGTGCATACGGCGCCGGGGCATGGGACAGAAGACTATGCGGTGGGCCAAAAATACGGGTTGCCCTTGTTATCGCCGGTGGATGATGCGGGTTGCTTTACCCAGGAAGCTGGGGTCTTTGCCGGTTTACCGGTCTTGAAGGAAGGCAACCAGGCAATCATTGAAGCGTTACGGCAAAAGAACTTGCTGGTCAAGCACGAACCCTATCAACACAAATACCCCTACGACTGGCGCACCAAAAAACCCACCATTTTCCGGGCGACGGCGCAGTGGTTTGCCTCGGTAAGCGGGTTTCGGGAGTTGGCTCTGCAAGCGATTCGCCAGGTGCAATGGATTCCGCCCCAAGGGGAAAACCGGATTACCGCCATGGTACAGGAACGCACCGACTGGTGTATTTCCCGCCAGCGCGCGTGGGGCGTGCCGATTCCCGTCTTTTACGACGTCGAAACCGACGAGCCCTTATTGAACGCCGAAACCATCGCCTATGTGCGCGACCTGGTCCGGCAACACGGCTCCGATATCTGGTGGACATTACCCGTCGAAGAACTGCTCCCCCCCACCTACCGCCAGAACGGGCGCACCTACCGCAAAGGCATGGACACGATGGACGTGTGGTTTGATTCGGGTTCCTCCTGGGCAGCCGTGTTGCAGGCGCGGGGGTTGGCCGACCAAGCTGACCTGTACCTGGAAGGGTCTGACCAGCACCGGGGATGGTTTCAATCCAGCCTGCTGACCTCGGTCGCCGTGCGGGGGAAAGCGCCCTATAAACAAGTGTTGACTCATGGATTTGTGCTGGATGAGCAAGGGCGCAAAATGAGCAAATCCCTGGGGAATGTTGTGGACCCCCTGGTGGTCATCAACGGCGGCAAAAATCCCCAGAAGGAACCTGCTTATGGCGCCGATGTCTTGCGGTTGTGGGTGGCCTCGGTCAATTACGCCGACGACGTACCCCTGGGGAATACCATCCTCAACCAGATGGCCGATGTCTATCGCAAAATCCGCAATACTGCTCGCTTTTTACTCGGCAATCTCTACGATTTCGACCCTCAAGAACATGCCATTCCCTATGCCAATTTACCCCAGTTAGACCGTTATTTGCTCCATCGCTTATCGGCAGTTGTGCAAACCGTAACCCAGGCGTTTCAGGACTACGAGTTTTATCACTTTTTTCAGACAGTTCAGAACTTTTGCGTCGTGGACTTGTCGAGTTTTTATTTAGACATTGCCAAAGACCGGTTGTACATCAGTGCAGCCAATAGCTACCGGCGGCGCAGTTGTCAAACCGTATTAGCAATTGCAGTGGAGACCCTGGCCAAATTGATTGCCCCCGTTTTATCCCATCTCGCGGAAGACATTTGGCAATTTATTCCCTACAAAACGGGGGTAAAATCGGTCTTTTTAACGCGCTGGCCGGAACCCCCATCCCTATGGCATCAACCGGAACTGGCGCGCACCTGGGACCAATGGCGGGACTTGCGGGCAGATGTCAACAAGGTTCTCGAAGCGGCGCGGGTTGCTAAAACCATTGGTTCCTCTTTGGAAGCGCAAATTATGCTCCAGGTTGGCGAACCGGAATTATTAACCCAATTACAGGCCCTCAATACGCCGACCAATGGCGTTGATGAACTGCGGTATTTACTGTTGGTCTCCCAGGTGACGGTACAGGCTGGTGAACCAGGTCAGCGATGGACAGTGGCCATGCAACCGGCAGCAGGGAAAAAGTGTGCGCGTTGTTGGAATTATTCGGAACAGGTCGGTCAGGATCCGCAGTACCCCGATATTTGTGAGCGGTGTGTGCAAGCCCTAGCCGGTCAATTTTAGGGACGTTTTGCCTCGAAGAAAGCAACTACTTCCTCTATCGGTACCAGTTGGGATTGATGGCCCTTGCGGGTAATAATTTCCACCTTATTTTCTGCTAAAGAACGCCCTGGCACAAGGCGGTAAGGAATCCCCAGCAAATCGGCATCCTTGAACTTCACGCCTGCGCGTTCGGGACGGTCGTCTAGCAGTGTTTCAATGCCTGCTTTTTGCAATTGTTGATATAGCATTTCCGCCACTTCGACTTGTTGTTGATCCTGCATATTCGGCACTGAAATGATCACCAGATAGGGAGCAATGGCTGGCGGCCAGATCATACCATGTTCATCATGGGACTGTTCAATCGCAGCTTGCGCCAATCGCGACACTCCCAACCCGTAACACCCCATAACTAACGGCACCTCTTGACCGTGCTCATTGGTGTAGGTAGCACCCATCGCCGCGGAGTATTTGGTTCCCAGTTGAAAAATATGGCCGACTTCGATGCCTCGCGCGCTCTGTAGGATTTGTTGGGGGTCATGCACCGCCCGGTCGCCCGCCTTGGCTTTGCGGATATCAACTGTGGTTTCAATCGCTGGAAACTCCTGACCCCAATTGGCTCCCACCCAGTGGTAATCCACGCGATTAGCGCCCGTGACAAAGTTCCGTAAAGGCGCAACCGTTGCATCGAATAAACGCACAAAATGGGGGTGAATCTTCGGGTCTTTTTTAATGTACTCATCGGGCAAATCCGGTGCAATGTATCCCCACGGTAAAGGCTTTGCCGCCCACTGGTTTTGATTCTCTTGATTGGCGATGACTAATTTCAAAACTTGCTGTCCCCCCAGCGTCGGCACTAAACGTGTGATTTCGTTCGTCAACTTCACTTCATTGATGTCTTGGTCTCCCCGGATACTGGCCAGCACTAGCACTGTGATTCCCGTGTCCAAAATCGCTTGATACAATACATTTTTCACCACCTGGGTCGGTGAGCAGTTGAGATGGCTACACAGGGATTCAATGGTGGGTGTATTGGGGGTATGTTTTTGCTCCGCTTGGGGAAAGGGTGAAGGGATGGGTTCTGGCGGTAAAGAAACTGCTTTTTCCACATTGGCGGCGTATTGACCATCGGGGGTATAGAGCACCTCATCTTCTCCCGCTTGGGCCAATACCATGAATTCCTGCGAGCCAGAACCCCCAATAGCCCCGCTATCTGCCTGCACTGGCCGGTAATCCAACCCGCACCGTTCCAAAATACGACAGTAGGCCTGGTACATCTTCTCATAAGACTGGCGCATTCCTGCCTCATCAGCATCAAAGGAATAGGCATCCTTCATGATGAATTCCCGTCCCCGCATCAGTCCAAATCGCGGTCGAATTTCATCCCGAAATTTGGTTTGGATTTGATAAAGATTCAGGGGCAATTGCCGGTAGGAACGAATCAACTGGCGGGCCACATCGGTAATCACTTCCTCATGGGTAGGACCGAGTCCCATTTCCCGCTGTTGCCGGTCCGTCAAGGTAAACATAATCCCTTCACCTTTGGTATAGGTTTCCCAACGCCCCGATTCTTGCCACAAACTCGCCGGTTGCAACTGGGGTAAAAGGCATTCCTGCGCCCCCGCCGCGTCCATTTCTTCCCGCACGATCTGCATGATTTTTTGCAACACCCGCCACATCAACGGCAAATACACATAAATCCCCGGACTGACGCGCCGGATATAGCCCGCCCGCAGGAGCAATTTGTGGCTAATGATTTCTGCTTCCGCCGGGTCTTCCCGCAGGGTCACTAGCAACAGCCGCGAACAGCGCATACATTTCCTAGAATCAATATGGTTTTCTATCTTAACGCACCCCATGCGCCCGCACATGACGGCTGTACTAGCCATGACCGCCGACGGCAAAATTGCCAGTGTTCACCGGGGTGCGGCTGATTTTGGTTCGGCTGCCGACCGTGCTCACCTGGAACGCCAAGTAGCCCAAAGCGACGCCGTGCTGATTGGCGCCAAAACCCTACGAGCCTATGGCAGTGGCATGTTGGTCCATGACGGGGAGTTGCTAGCGGCTCGCCAAGCTCAGGGCAAATCCCCCCAGACACTACACATCATCTGTAGTCGCAGCGGTCAAATTCCCCCGAACATGGCTTTTTTTCGCCAGCCTCTGGAGCGATGGTTAGTCACGACGGCTGATGGCGCGCAACTGTGGCATGAAAGTCAAGCCTTTCAACGGATTTGGTATGACCAAAACTGGCCCGAATTACTGGCAGAATTCTATGCGCTAGGTTTACGAAAAATCGGCGTGTTAGGGGGCGGCGAATTGATGGCGGATTTACTCGCAGCCGGCCTGATTGACGACCTGTGGTTGACCGTTTGCCCTTGGATATTCGGCGGCGTTAGCGCTCCCACACCCGTGGATGGCCCTGGTTTATTACAACCTGTGGCGCTTGAGTTACTCACCTGCGAACGAGTAGCCAATGAGTTGTTTCTCCACTACCAGGTCAAGCGATAAAGTTACAGCATGCGGTTAGGCCAGGAGTCACTATGGCTAAAATCACAAAACTTGACATACGCTACGGATAGTTTCATTGACCAAGGGTTGCAGATTTTCGATTGGACTCACCTGTAACTTACGCACCTTTTGCTTAATCCGATACCACACATGTTCAATCGGGT
>JANXAM010000040.1:0-6306 GCA_025062155.1 Gloeomargarita sp. SKYB120
GGCGGCCATTGCTGGCAAACCCATGCGGTTAGTCCTTCAGGGAGTGGGCACCCGACTGCAGACCTACTACGACCGGCCCTGGCGTCCTGACGAACCCCGGCGTACCCAAGTGGTGTGTATTGGTCGGAACTTGCCCCTGGCTTTGACGTTAGGGTTGGATTAGTCCTAATCCGAAGCCAGCAACGCCTAAAAGTGCCCCCAGCCCAATTAACCAAGGTGGCGGTACGCGCTTCCACCCCAGCAGTACGCCAGCCACCAACGCAATGCCCGTAACCCACAGGCCAGAGAGGGGAGAGGTAGTGAATGCGGTGAGACCCATCCGCCAACCCAAGCGTACTGCCACGACCCCAATCAGGGCCACCGCTGCGACATTCAACCCGTCTAAAAATGCTCCGGTCCAGGTCCTGCGCCGGCACCAAGTAATAAGGGGATTGAGCAGCGCAACGAAGACAAACGACGGCAAAAAGATTGCGACTGTAGAAACTATTGCTCCTGGCCAACCAGCAATCAAAAACCCTACAAAACTCGCTGTTGATAACACTGGCCCCGGCGTGAATTGCCCCACTGCAATCGCATCCAGTAATTGTTGCTGCGTTAACCACCCATAGCGCTCTACCAGGTCACGTTCAATAAACGCAATCAAGAGATAGCCGCCGCCAAAAAGCACCGTTCCCACTTTGAGAAAAAACAGCGCCAACGGCCACAAACCCGGCGATGACGCAGGCGTTGCGGGCATCGTTGCCCAAGGGAGCGCAGGCCACCAGGCGGCTGAACGGGCTGGTTTGGGTCGTTGCCCGAGCATTCCCAGGAGACCCCCGATGCCCAAAGCCGGTAACTCGCCCATGCCCAAGGCTGACAATAGCGCTGTCGCCAAGCCCACCCCCAGCAACCACGTGTTTTTCACCGCCTTTTGCCCTAAGCGCCACCCAGCATCGGCAATCAGAACGACGACCACCGGTTGAATGCCTGCCAGCACCGGCGCCATTTGGGGTAACGTCCCCCATGCGCGATAGCCCCAGGCGACCAGCGTGGTGAGCAACGCCGCTGGCAAAATGAACGCTGTTCCCGCCACTAGCCATCCGGCCCAGCCCGCCCGTCGTAGCCCGATCAAAATCGCCATTTCTGTCGAGTTTGGACCAGGAATCAGGTTGACCGCCCCCATCAGGTCTAAAAATTCGTCCGCTGGCAGCCACTGGCGCTGTTCGACCACTTCCTTTTGCATCAGGGCGAGGTGCGCTGCTGGCCCCCCAAAGGAAAATACACTCAACCGGGCAAAGACCTGGGCCAGTTCGACAAGGCGAGCCATTGTACACCTGCGCGCGGGTGAGACCTAGTCCATTATGAACGCCTATCTCCAGAGCGAAGGCAATCTGTTAATGTAAATACGGATGTGAGGAGAGACGGTGATCAGGGCATGAACGGTTGCGACAGCCGCTTACAGCCAGGGAGGTGGTTATCATGTCCGGCTTGGCGTGGCTGACAACCGTACTGTTTGTCCTGGCCGCCCTTTTGGGAATCGTTGAAGCCACTGCCACCTGGTTGGGCTACCGCACTATTACCTATTACCGCCTGCGCCGTCAACCTCGCTGCCGTTATGCCGAATTGCCCCGTTACTCGGTGATTGTAGTGGCCTACTTGCCCAATGAACAGGGCATTATTCTGGATACCCTCACCCATTTACTGACCACCTTGCCCCGCCCCAAAGCCGGTTTGGAAATCATCCTAGCCTACAACCGTCCCCAGCCCTTGCCTATTGAGACGCAACTCCAGGCGCTGGCCCAAGCGTATCCCGAACTGAAATTGCTGCATGTGGAAGGGAGCCGTTCCAAGGCGGAAAATCTCAATGCGGCGGTCTGCTGGGTGACGGGGGAAATGACCTTGATACTCGATGCGGATTTGAAACCGATGCCGGAAAGCGTGCGACGGGCATGGCGCTGGCTGGCGGGGGGACAGTACGACGTGGTGCAGGGGCGCAATATCATCCGCAATGCCCGCCAAAACTTGTTGACGCGGGTGGTGGCAGTGGAGTTCGAGCACTTATACGGGGTGAGTCACCCGGCGCGGTCGCTGCTGGCGGATTTGGGGATTTTTGGTGGGTCGAACGGTTACTGGCGCACAGAGGTGCTGCGGCGCGTGCGGTTCAATCCCAAGATGCTCACCGAAGACATTGACGTGACGGTGAAATTGTTGATCCAGGGCTATCGTATCATCCACGACCGGGACGTGATTGCCACGGAATTGGCGCCGGTGGATGGGGGAGCGCTTTGGTCGCAACGGCGGCGGTGGGCGCAAGGATGGCTTCAGGTGGGCTTGAAGTACGCCTGGCCGATTCTCCGGTCGCCCTACCTGGGGCTGGGTCAGAAAATCTATTTATTCTGCATGTTGGTCTGCGGCATGGCGCTGCATTTCACGATTCTCTATTACCCGCTGGTGTTGATGCAGGAGTTGGCGAATTGGAACTCGCTGCCGGCGCCGGCGGTGCAGTGGCTGGGCTGGATTACCACGTTGTTGCTGGTCAGCGGCCCGTACCAGGTGTTTGTGGCCTATCAGGGACGGAGCGCCCTGTCGCCTTGGAATGGCTGGGATTCGTTGCTGTATTGTCTCGCCCTGCCGGTGTACTCGTTGTTCAAGAATCTGGTGTGTCTGGCGGCGGTCTATCACCAGTTGACGGGACGGCGCGAGTGGGTGGTGACGCGCCGGGGGGCCTGGTCGCCGGGACAATAGGCATCGTTACAATAAAAAAACAGCTCACCAGGACGCAATCATGGCGCGGGATTTGCGGGGATTTTTACAGTTGTTAGAACAGCGGGGGCAACTACGGCGGATCAAGGCGCTGGTGGACCCGGATTTGGAACTGGCAGAAATTGCCCAGCGGGTGTTGCAGGCAGGAGGACCAGCGCTGCTATTTGAAAATGTCAAGGGGTCGCGGATGCCGGTGGCCATTAACTTGCTGGGCACGCTGGAGCGGGTTTGCTGGGCGATGCACATGGAACACCCGCAGGAGCTGGAAACGCTCGGTCAAAAACTCAGCCAGTTGCAACAACCGAAACCGCCCAAACATCCCGGTGAGTTTCTGGAATTTGGCAAGTTGTTGTGGGATGTGATGAAGGCCAAACCCGTCACCAGTTTTTTTCCGGTTTGCCAGCAGGTGGTCAAGCACGGGGAACAGGTGGATTTGACGGCATTGCCCCTGATCCGGCCCTATCCAGGAGATGCGGGCAAGGTGATCACGCTTGGGCTGGTGATTACCAAGGACTGTGAAACCGGCACACCGAATGTGGGCATTTACCGGTTGCAATTGCAATCCAAAAATACCCTGTCGGTGCACTGGTTGTCGGTGCGGGGGGGCGCGCGTCATCTCCGCAAAGCGGCGCAGCGGGGACAAAAGCTGGAAGTGGCTATTGCGCTAGGCGTTGACCCATTGCTCATCCTGGCGGCGGCGACCCCGATTCCGGTGGAATTGTCGGAGTGGTTGTTTGCTGGACTGTACGGGGGAAGCGGGGTGCATCTGGCCCGTTGCAAGACCCTGGATTTGGAGGTACCGGACCACGCCGAGATCGTGCTAGAAGGAACGATTACACCGGGGGAAGTGGCGCCCGATGGCCCCTTTGGCGACCACATGGGCTATTACGGCGATGTCGAGGATTCGCCCCTGATTCGGGTGCATTGCCTGACCCACCGCCAGGACCCTATTTACGCCACCACCTTTAGCGGTCGTCCCCCTAAGGAAGAGGCGTTGATTGCCATTGCCCTGAACCGGATCTATACCCCCATCCTGCGCAAACAGGTGCCGGAAATTGTGGACTTTTTCCTGCCCATGGAGGCCTTGAGCTATAAAGTGGCCATCCTTGCCATTGACAAAGCCTATCCGGGTCAAGCGCGGCGGGCGGCTTTGGCGTTTTGGAGCGCTTTGCCCCAGTTCACTTACACCAAATTCGTGATTGTGGTGGACAAGGACATCAATATCCGCGACCCGCGCCAGGTGGTCTGGGCCATCAGTTCCAAGGTGGACCCGCAGCGGGATGTGTTTATCCTGCCCGATACGCCCTTTGACAGTTTGGATTTCGCCTGTCCCAAGGTGGGGCTGGGGAGTCGCATGGGCATTGACGCTACCACGAAAATCCCGCCGGAAACGGACCGCCCCTGGAGTCCCCCTTTGACATCAGACCCGGAGGTTGCCGCCTTGGTGACCCGGCGCTGGGCGGAATATGGACTGGCGGACCTGGCGTTGACAGAGGTGAATCCCCGCCTGTTCGGCTACGAAATTGACGGGCTAAAATAAAAGAGCGATAATTAAAGATTGCAGGTGAAGCGGAACTGGCGGAATTGGTAGACGCGCTAGATTCAGGTTCTAGTGCCGCAAGGCTTCCGAGTTCGAGTCTCGGGTTCCGCATAGAGAGAGGGGAACGCAACGCATGGGACAGGTGACGGTGGGGTTGGTGCAAATGGTGTGCGACGCCGACCCCCAGGTGAATGACGCCCAGGCCAGGGAGATGATTGCCGAGGCCGCTTCTCAAGGGGCGCAGATTGTGTGCTTGCCGGAGTTGTTCCGCAGTCGCTACTTCTGCCAGACAGAGGACGAGGCAGCGTTTGACCTGGCGGAACCCGTTCCCGGCCCGACTACTGAATGGTTGCGGGCGCTGGCGCAGCAGCTCGACATTGTCATCATTGCTAGTTTGTTTGAGAAACGGGCGCCGGGACTTTACCACAATACAGCAGTGGTCTTAGACGGGCGGCAAGGGTATCTAGGCAAGTACCGGAAAATGCACATCCCCGATGACCCCCTGTATTACGAAAAGTTCTACTTCACGCCGGGGGATTTGGGCTATCAGGTATTCACGACCACCTACGGGCGGGTGGGGACGCTGGTGTGCTGGGACCAGTGGTATCCCGAGGCGGCGCGGCTGACGGCGATGCAAGGTGCAGACATCCTGTTTTATCCGACGGCGATTGGCTGGCATCCGGCGGAGAAAGCGGAACGGGGCGCGGCCCAACACGACGCCTGGGAAACCATCCAGCGGGGTCATGCCATCGCTAACGGGTGTTTTGTGGTCGCGGTGAATCGAGCGGGCTGGGAACCAACCCCCAACGGCCAAGGGGAGGGGATCGAATTTTGGGGGCAAAGTTTTGTGTGCGCGCCGGATGGGCGAGTGCTGGTGCGGGGGCCGGTGGACCAAGCAGCCGTCTTGACTGCAACCCTATCCCTTGACCAGATTGAAACCCAACGCCGGGGATGGCCGTTCTGGCGGGACCGGCGCATTGAGAGTTACCAGCCGTTGACCCAGCGCTTTCTGCTGCCCTAAATGTGGTGTTGCCGATCACGTACAATCAAATGCGTGTGATCCATCTGGGGTGGGTATGGACGTCCCGTTTCGACGTACCAAAATTGTGGCAACCGTTGGCCCGGCCTGCAGCACACCCGAAATCCTGCGGGCGATGATCGAAGCGGGGGTGAATACCTTTCGCCTGAACTTTTCCCACGGCACCCATGCGGACCACCAGCGCCATATCCGTCTTATTCGGCAACTGTCCTACGAACTCAACCGCCCAGTTGGCATCCTCCAGGATTTGCAAGGCCCCAAAATTCGCCTGGGCAAGTTCCCCGACGGAAGTGTGGTGGTGCCGACGGGAAGCACGTACATTCTCACCAGCGAACCGGTGCCCTGTACCACTGAGCGCGGCTATGTCAGTTACGACCGGTTGGCGGACGAGGTGCCGGTGGGCGCAACGATTCTCCTCGACGATGGCCGGGTGGAAATGCGGGTGGAAGAGGTCCGACCCGACACGAAAGAGTTGTACTGCCGGGTGACCGTCGGTGGCGTGCTCTCCAACCACAAGGGGGTGAATTTTCCAGGCGTATCCCTGTCGGTGAAAGCGCTCACGGAAAAAGACCGGGAGGATTTGCTGTTTGGTCTGGAACAGGGCGTGGACTGGGTGGCGTTGAGTTTTGTGCGCAGCCCCGAGGATGTGCTGGAACTCAAGGACATCATCGCCCAACACGGTCACCGGGTGCCAGTGGTGGCCAAGATTGAAAAACACGAGGCCATCGCCCAGATGGAGGCGGTGCTCTCGGTGTGTGACGGAGTGATGGTGGCGCGGGGCGACTTGGGCGTGGAAATGCCGGCGCAAGAGGTGCCCCTGTTGCAAAAGCGCCTAATTGCCACCGCCAACCGCCTGGGGATTCCGGTGATCACGGCGACGCAAATGCTCGACAGCATGGTCCATTCGCCCCGACCCACCCGCGCAGAAGTCTCGGACGTGGCCAACGCCATCCTGGATGGCACTGATGCGGTGATGCTCTCGAAC
>JANXAM010000040.1:6316-17891 GCA_025062155.1 Gloeomargarita sp. SKYB120
GGGAAATATCCAGTGCTGGCGGTGCAAACCCTGGATAAGATTGCCCGGCACATGGAGCAGGAATGCCTGCAACCGGGGATGCAGGGGGTGTATTCCCGTCCCTTTCAACCGGGGGGGCAACCCATCGCCAATGCCATTAGCAAAGCCGTGAGCGATGTGGCCAGTGAATTATCGGCCGGCGCGATTTTGACCCTAACCAAGACGGGAGCCACGGCGCGCAACGTCTCCAAATTCCGGCCCCGCACGCCCATTATTGCCGTGACGCCCCATATCGAAGTTGCCCGTCAGTTGCAGTTGGTGTGGGGGGTGCGGCCTTTGCTAGTGCTGGAGTTGCCCACCGCTGGTCAGACGTTCCAGGTGGCGATGGCGATGGCCCAGGAGCGGGGCTGGCTCAAGGAAGGGGATCTAGTGGTAATGACGGCGGGAACACTGCCGGGGGTGCCAGGTTCCACGGATTTGATCAAGGTGGGGATGGTCAGCGCCCAACTGGCTCAGGGCATTGGCGTCGGGCAAGGGCTGGTCAGTGGCCGGGCCAGGGTATTGCGCCCCCGCGAGCGGCTGACGGACTTTCAAACCGGCGAAATCCTGGTGGCTCATCAAACCGATGCGTCCCTGGTCGAACCGATGCGGCGCGCTGCCGGCATTATTACCGAAGATGAAAGTCTCACGGGACATGCGGCGGTGATCGGATTGCGGCTGGGCGTGCCCGTCATTGTGGGCATCAAAAACGCCACCCAACTGATTCGGGACGGGGCGATTGTCACCCTGGATGTGCCGCGGGGGTTGGTCTACGCCGGTGCGCTGCGGATTGGGGAAATGGGTTAAGCGGGACGGGAGCGAGCAGCGGTCGGATGCAGCAGCACCGCCGCACTGGAGCGTTTTTCCACCATCTCCCGCGTAATCCGGCAATGGGCCACATCCTGGCGCGACGGCAACTCGTACATCACGTCCAGCATGAGTTCTTCAATAATGCTGCGCAACGCCCGCGCGCCGGTTTTGCGCCGGTAGGCCTCCCGCGCAATCGCCTGCAACGCCTCCGGTTCAAATTCCAGCTCGATATTGTCCATGCGCATGAGTTTTTGGTATTGCTTGACCAGGGCGTTGCGGGGCTGGGTCAAGATGGCAGCCAAGGCCTCCTCGTCTAACGGGTCCAACACCGCAATCACCGGAATCCGGCCCGTGAACTCGGGAATCATGCCGAACTTCACCAGGTCGTCGGGTTCCACTTCCCGCAGGATGGAGGCGCGTTGCCCCTTAGCAGGCAGGGGCGTGGGGGACTCCTCCAGCAAAAACCCCATCGTTTTCCGACCGAGGCGCTGCTCAATCACCCGCTCCAGTCCCACAAAGGCCCCGCCGCAGATAAACAGGATGTTGCTGGTGTTGATTTGAATGCACTCCTGGTAGGGGTGTTTGCGGCCCCCCTGCGGCGGCACATTGGCAATCGTTCCCTCCAAGATCTTCAACAACGCCTGCTGGACCCCCTCGCCGGAGACATCGCGGGTAATCGAAGGGTTCTCGCTCTTGCGGGCAATCTTGTCAATTTCATCAATGTAAACAATCCCCTGCTGCGCCCGCTCCACGTCCATATCCGCCGCCTGCAACAGGCGCAACAGGATGTTTTCCACGTCCTCGCCCACGTAACCCGCCTCCGTCAAGGTGGTGGCGTCCGCCACGGCAAACGGCACATCGAGGAGTTTCGCCAGGGTCTGGGCTAGGAGCGTTTTTCCGCAACCGGTCGGGCCAATCAGCAACACGTTGGATTTTTGGAGTTCCACGCCGTCGTCGTTGCCCTGGGACTCGGCTCGCAGCCGCTTGTAGTGGTTATAGACCGCCACCGACAGGATTTTTTTGGCCTCCTCCTGGCCAATCACGTGCTGGTCGAGATAGTGTTTGATGTCTTGGGGGCGGGGGAGCGGGTCTCGGCTGTTCACCAACGGTGCACGACTGGGCACGGCCTTGCGCTTGGTCACCGGCGCCATGCTGCGGGCATCTGACAATTCTTCTTCCAGGATTTCGTTGCACAGTTCCACGCACTCGTCGCAGATATAGACGCCTGGCCCGGCAATCAGCTTGCGCACCTGCTCCTGGGACTTGCCGCAGAAGGAACATTTCAGGTGACCATCGTAGCGGGACATAGACCCTCCCCTTTGCAACGACATCGCACTCAGGCGGCGGAATAGAGCATTTCGCGGGTGAGGACGTGGTCAATCAGGCCGTAGTCGCGGGCTTCGCTGGCTGACATGAAAAAGTCCCGGTCGGTGTCCGCCTCGATCCGCTCAAAAGGCTGACCCGTGTGGTGGGCAAGCAGTTCGTTGAGCCGGCGCTTGTGGTACAGGATTTCCCGCGCCTGGATTTCAATGTCAATCGCCTGCCCCTGCGCGCCCCCCAAAGGCTGGTGGATCATGATCCGAGAGCTGGGCATGGAGAAGCGTTTACCGGGAGCACCCGCCGCCAACAGAAACGCCCCCATACTGGCGGCCAGACCGAAACAAATGGTAGAGACATCCGCCCGCACCTGCTGCATCGTATCATAAATCGCCATGCCCGCCGTCACCGACCCCCCCGGCGAGTTGATGAATAACTTGATGTCCTTGGTCGGGTCCTGGGCGTCGAGATACAGCATACTCGCCACCAGTTGATTGGCCACGGCGTCGGTCACCTGGCTGCCCAACACCAGAATTCGCGCCTGCATCAACCGCTCCTGGATGTTAAAACCAGTTTCCGGGCGCGGGGGCGCTTCCTGAATCAACTCCGCCTTGAGACTGGTAATCAGGGGCACGTTCGCCAAGCTGGTAATCATACAAACCCGCCGATGTTGTTTGTCTTCATTATGCCTCAAGCCTGCTTCGGCGGGGACGATTCAGTTGCCTCCAGTGGCAGTTCTGGCTGGTCGAGGGTTCCCGGCGGCACAAAGGTAATCTCGGCGTGTTCCTGAAGCCACTGCAAAGCCATCTCCATCCGCAGGGCCGATTCCACCACCCGCCGCAGTTGCGTCTCGTCCAACCCCTGGACCGCCTCCGAGCGCTGCCGCAGCTCCTGGATGCGAGCCTGGAGTGCCTCCGGCGTGGGGTTCAGGTTTTCCCGCTCGGCAACAGCTTTTAGCGCCAAAAACTGTTTGGTTTTTTTCTCGGCTAGGGGCCGTAGTTGGTTTGCCAACTTCTCCACTTGGTCTGAGGTCAAGGCGGCCCGCACCTGTTCGGGGGTCATCCCGCCCTGCATCAACGCCTGGGCAACGTCCTGGAGCAGGTCGTTGAGGTGACGCTCCACCAGGGTCTGGGGCAATTCGGTGGTGGTAATAGCCACCAAGGCCTCCCGCAACTGCGCCTCAATGCTCTGCTGGGTCTTTTGTTCCGCCCGTTTCTGCTCCCGCTCCGCCAGGAAATTCCGCAATTCCTCCAGGGTCTGGCAGTCGCTGATGGCCTGGGCAAACAGGTCATCCAGCTCCGGCAACTCCGGTTCTTTCAGTTCCTTGAGGGTAACGTCCACGATAAGGGTTTGGCCAGCCAGGGCCGGTTCCCAAAAATCCGCCGGTGTGGTCACGGTGAGTTCCTTGGTCTCTCCCACCTGCATCCCAACCAGGCCGTTGACCACTTCAGGGAAAAAGCGGTTGTCTTCGGGTTCCAGGGGCACCTCCACATCCTGAGCGGTCAAGTCGCCGACGGCCTCCCCCCGGCCCTGGTCGGTTGCCCGGTAGGCTTGCATATCCACAATCGCCACGTCTCCCACTTGGGCAGGCCGTTCCACCGGTACCAACGTGGCCCGTTGCCGCCGGTGATGTTCCAGGATGCGGTCCACCACTTGCGGGTCAAACTCGTATTTTTCCGCCTGAATCTTCAGGCGCTGGTAGTCCCCTAGGGTCACCTCCGGCCAGACGTCCACAGCAATTTGAAACACGAAAGGCCGGTCGGGCCGGTAATTTTGCACCAAGGTTTCCAGCGGGTCCCGCAATTCCGGTTCGCCCAGGGTCGGCACCTCCAGGTTTTGCAGCGCCTGGGGCATCGCCGTCTGGATCAGCTCCTCCACCACCGAAGCGTGAATCGAAGCCTCCCCCAAGTATTGCCGCAGAATGTGGGGCGGCACTTTGCCCCGCCGGAAGCCTGGTAACCGCACGTCCCTTAACATGCGCCGAAAGACCGTCTCATGGCGTTTGGCCACCTCTTCGGCAGGGACTTCCACCCGCAGACCAATTTGACTATTGGGCAAAGGCTCCTGGGTAATTTTCATCGCACCGACTCCATAGGGCATATAGTATCTTAGCGTTATCGTCAGCGGGCGAAACGATGGGTTACCGCGTGGGGATTTTGGGGGCGACGGGCGCCGTCGGGACGGAAATGCGCCAACTCCTGGCCGAGCGCCAGTTTCCTGTCAGCGAGTTGCGACTGTTGGCCTCGCCTCGGTCGGCGGGTCAGACGTTGCCCTTTCAAGGCGAGCCGGTGCCAGTGCGCCCGGTCAGTGCGGCGGAATTGACGGGGCTAGACATTCTCCTGGCCTCGGCAGGGGCCGCAGTGTCCCGGGAGTGGGCTCCCCTAGCGGTTGCCAAAGGGGCAGTCGTGATTGACAATTCCAGCGCGTTCCGGCTGCAGGCGGACGTGCCGCTGGTGGTGCCGGAGGTCAATCCCCAGGCCCTTGCCCAGCACCGGGGGCTGATTGCCAACCCCAACTGCACCACGATCCTGCTGTGCGTGGCGATTTATCCCCTGCACCGGGTGCAGCCCTTGCAACGGGTGGTAGTGGCCACCTACCAATCGGCAAGTGGCGCCGGCGCGCGGGCCATGCAGGAGCTGCTGCAACAGACCCGCCAGTTTCTCGCGAACGAACCCCTGACAACGGCGGTGTTTCCCTACCCCCTGGCGTTCAATCTGTTTCCCCACAACAGCGCTTGGAACGACCAAGGCTATTGCCAGGAGGAGATGAAAATGCTCCACGAAAGCCGCAAGATTCTGGGCATCCCGGACTTGCGCCTGACTGCCAGTTGCGTGCGGGTGCCGGTGTTGCGCGCCCATGCAGAAGCAGTGAATTTGGAATTTGCGCAACCTTTTCCCGTGGCCCATGCCCGTGAGATTTTGCGGCAGAGTCCAGGGGTGCAGCTGGTTGAAGATTGGTCCAGGGGCTACTTCCCCATGCCGCTGGAAGCGTCCGGCAAAGATGCAGTACTCGTCGGGCGCCTGCGCCAGGACCTTTCCCACCCCTGCGGGCTGGAGCTGTGGCTATGCGGGGACCAAATCCGCAAGGGAGCGGCGCTAAACGCTGTGCAGATTGCTGAGCTGTTGCTGCAAAACGGCTGGCTCTAACGGGTTACAATCAGGCCAGGACTTGCTGCGGAGAACTTCCTGGCCATGGGGCGTCAGGACCGGTGGCTGGCGCTGGTGCTGATTCTGGTCTGTGTGGTGGCGGCTCTGGGGAATTGGTTGGGCAATGGAGCGCGCCCGGCCCTAGGGCCGAGTTGGGAAATGACTTCACGCACGGCGGAGGTGGCCCTGATTCCCATCAACGGGGTGATTACCTTTGCTGGCGAGAGCAGTCCCCTGGGTGGAGGTGCGACGGTCAGCGCCCAGGCCATCCTGCGGGCAATCCGCCGGGCGGAACGAGACCAGGTCAAAGCCCTGCTGGTGACCATCAACAGCCCGGGCGGGTCGGCGGCGGCGTCCCAGGCGATTTACCGGGAGTTGATGCGGGTGCGGCGAAAGGGTGACCTCAAGGTTGTGGTCAGCATGGCCGATGTGGCGGCCTCTGGGGGGTACTACGTGGCGGCGGCGGCGGATCACATCGTGGCCAATCCCGCCACTGTGACCGGCTCCATTGGGGTGATTCTCCAGGTGCAAAATCTCGCGGATCTGCTCAAAAAAGTCGGCATCCAAACCGTCACCATCAAAAGCGGCAAATTCAAAGACATTGGCTCACCCCTGCGGCCCACCACGCCTGGCGAAATTGACCTGCTGCAGGACTACGTGAACCAGGCCTATCAACAGTTCCTGAATGCCATCCTCGAGGGACGCAAGGGGAAATTGAGCCGCGCAGAGCTGGTTGCGGTGGCGGATGGCCGGATTCTCACCGGTTCTGCTGCCTTGAAAGCTAAATTGATTGACTCCTTGGGCAATTACTACGACGCGGTGGAGCAGGTCAAAAAGCTCACCGGCCTGAAAGACCCCGTGATTCGCAATTATCTGGCCCCCGACTGGCGCGAGTCGCTGCAGGAGCTGTTCCGCCTGACCCTGCTGCGCTGGTTCCCCCAGGAGCCGTGGCAGCGCTGGGCCGAGTGGAATAAAATTCCGCTGGCGTTGATGGAGTAGGCGATGGCCCTGCTGGAGGCGCTGTACAATAGTTGGTTCCGGCCCGAGTTGGGACGCCCAACCATGCCGGTGGCGGTGGCCAGCTTGGGGCTGGTGTGCCTGGTGCTGTCTCTCAACGCTGTGGCTTTTCTCGGCGGCACGGCGCTGGACTGGCTGGGCTGGTTTTTCCTGTTCGGGTTGGGGCTGGCGCTAGGCTGGTTCTGGCTCTCAGCGGCTTTGCACACGGTGGCGCTGTGGTTGGGGGGCGTCGGTTCCGTGGCGGATACGTTTGCCGCGGTGGCCCAGAGCCTGTGGCCTTTGCTGCTGACAGGTGCGGCCAATAGCGCACTCAACCTGTCGCCCTCATTGGGGTTGCTGTTCTCTCTGGCGATCAACGCGGGAGTGGTGGTGAATCTGGTGCGTGCGGTGGGCCGGGAGCATCAGTTGCCGGGGCTGCGGGCGGTGGTGTGTTTTGGGGGCGCGATTGTCCTGGTGGAATTGGCGTTGTTAGGCTTGATTCTCTGGCCGCTGATGGTGCTTCTGGGGATGTGAGTTCTAAAGGGTCCCAATCGTATCCCCAATCCCGGGCAATGGCCTGGGTGAGTCCCAACCGTCCAGGCGTGGGGTAGCGGCTGATGGCAATCAACAGGTCCCGCAGTTGGTCCCCTTCCGGGCACACGCCAAATACGTGCAATCCCCCGCGAATTTGCGCCTCCTTTAGCTCACACAGGTAGGCGTCCAGTTGGCGGAGGGTTTCCCCCATATCCTCAGAGTTGACCCGCAGTTCCTGGTCTAGGCGTTCGCTGCGCAGCAGGTGTTGCAATTGCTGCGCCAAATGGGGCAAGCGGTCCGGGTCGAGGGCTTCCGCCTGGTAGTACTCGTCCACTAGCTGCTCCAGCTTCAGCAACGGCCCGTACAGCTCGGCGCGGGTCAAAGGCGGCGTCAGATGGTCAAGGATCACCGCATGGCTACGGCGCTTGGCCTGGGTGCCCTCGCCAGGGTCGTTGACGATAAAGGGATAAAAATTCGGCAGCGTCCCCAACACCATCTCTGGGTAGCAATGGCTAGACAGCGCCACGCTTTTGCCGGGCAACCATTCCAACGTGCCGTGCTTGCCCAGGTGAATCACCGCATGGGCTTGAAATTCGTAGCGCAACCAGTAGTAAAAGGCCAGGTAATGGTGCGTTGGTTCCAGGTCGGGACAGTGGTAGTTCAGGCGGGGGTCTTGGTCGTAGCCGCGACTGGGTTGAATCCCGATGAATAAGTTGTCCCAACGCAGCCCGTACACCGGAATTCGCCCCTGCTCAGCCACCCGTTCCGGCGGTCCCCACCGCTCCACAATCGCCTGGGATTGGGGCAGGGTTGCCAGCCATTGCCGGTAGCGGTCCAGAGAGACGCTTTCCTGGATGGGTCGCCCACTCGATTCGGGGTCGTTGGTGCGGTAGGACAACAGCCGATGGATGAGTTCATCGCCGCTTCGGCAAGGGGTGCCCACCCGATAACCGGCGGCTCTAAGGGCGTGCCAAATCTGGAGGCAACTGGCGGGTGTATCTAGGCCCACGCCGTTGGCAACCCGGCCATCCTCGTTGGGGTAGTTCGCTAACACGATAGCAATTCGTTTTTCCGCAACCGGTGTCCGGCGCAATCGCACCCAGGACGCCACCATATCCGCCAGGAAATTCACCCGCTCCGGGTCGGGCTGGTAACGGCAAAGCGGCGCCTGCAGTTGGGGATGCACTTCAGTGGGGGTTTTGAAGGAGATGGCGCGGGTGATGATGCGACCATCCACCTCCGGCAGCGCCACCTGCATGGCCAAATCTCGGGGCGATAAACCGCGCGTTCCTTGCCACCACACTTCGCGCTCGTCAGTGCAGAGCACGACCTGCAACACGGGGACATTCAGGGTTTCCCACAGGTCTAACTCCGGGATATCCGCTTGCCAGCTAGCTACAGCAAACCCCGTCGTCACACACAGCACATCAATGGGATGCTCCTGGTAGAACTGGACAACGGCGTGGCGGGTGTCGGGATGGCTCAACGTATGCACAAAGTATGGCCAGGGCTGCAACTGTCTTGCCTGAAGAGCACAGCAAAACGCGTCAATAGCGGCGGTATTCCCCGCCAGCACATGGGCGCGATAGAACAAAACGCCCACCCCTGGCGCTTGGTGCAAAGGCGGTCCTCCCCAGTGATAGGCTCCCCATTCCGGCACCGGCTCAGGCGGCGGCGGTTGACCGGGCCAACCCAGGCTGTAGGCCGCCACGAATTCCAAGGCGTGGCGATAGTTGCGGACGCCCCCACACCGCAGGTAGCGGTGGAGCACTTGCACCGCTGGCAAGGGAACATTGGAGCGCTCAAAGATGTGCCAATCCTCCTGGTCATCCCCTGGCAACACCCATCGGTGAGCGTTCAATTCCTGAAGGCGCTCCACCCCATAGGCCCAGTAGTCCACTCCGCCCAGCAGCCGAACAATCACCACCTGGGCGTGGGCAAGGACCTGCTCGACGTACACATCCACGCTGTAGGGCGTGCTCAAATGCCGGCGCCAGTTGGCCACCCGAACCGCTGGAAAATGCGCAGGCAGTTGGGCCACCGCCTGGGCCAGGGTTTGAATGTCCGTATCGGCAGCCGTCAAAAAGACCATTGGCGCCGGCATCTGGTGCAATTCCTGGGGCTCTTCCGGCGACCAGTAGCCAGGTTGAGTGGGAATCCGGTGCATAATACGCTAGGGAGGACCCTTCCCCCGCGCATTATAGATGGTTAAAATCTTGCACATCCAACGGGCGGGTCCGATTGCCGGGTCGGAGCAGCATCTGTTGCAACTGCTGCCGGGACTCCAGGCGCGGGGGTATGATGTGACCTTTCTGGCCCTGACCAAACCCCACGAAGTCCCCAGTGCCTTGACCCAAGCCCTGCTGGCTAAAGGCATTCCCGTAATTGACCAGCGAGTGCATAGCGAGTACGAACCCCAAGTTTTGCCGAAAATTTGCCGGATCATCTGCCAGGGGCGCTATGACATTGTCCATACGCACTTGCTCTATGCCGACCTGTACGGGGCGCTGGCGGCTCGGTGGGCAGGCAAGGTCAAAGTGGTCTGCACGCGCCACAACGACAATCCCTACCGGCGGTATTGGCCCATGCGTCCGCTCATTGCCTGGAACACCCGCTGGATGGACCATGTGATCACCATTTCCGAGCATCTGAAAGCGTTCAACATGAAGTACCAGCGGGTGCCAGCCCACAAGATTACGGTGATTCCCTATGGTTATCAGCCTCCGCCCGCCGACCCGGAACCCTATCCCTGGCCTTGGGAAGCGGATGCGCTAGTCATTGGCATGGTGGGGCGGCTCGTGCCCCAAAAGTCCCATGCAACGGCGCTGCAAGCTTTTCCCTGGATTCAGCAGGTGGTTCCCCAGGCGCGGTTGGTGATTCTCGGCGATGGCCCCTTACGCCAGGAGTTAACCGCGCTAGCGGCGAGACTGCGCATTGCCCCCTACGTCCACTTCCTTGGGTATCGCGCCGATGCAGCCCGTTGGATGTTTGGGTTTGACCTGTTTTTGCACACGCCGTTACATGAAGGGTTTGGGCTGGTGTTGTTGGAGGCGATGGCGGCCCGGCGGGCGATTGTGGCCACGCGGGTCAGCGCGATTCCTGAGATAGTCCTTGACGGGCAAACCGGCTTGCTGGTGCCCCCCAACGACCCTCAACGTCTAGCCCAAGCGGTCATTCACCTATTGGTCAATCCCGATTTACGCGGCCGGCTGGGGGAAGCAGGTTACCGGCGTTTACGGCAAGAATTTAGCGTCGAAAAAATGCTCGACCGCACGGAAGCCGTTTATCAAGGGCTGCTATCCAACGCCCAGCGCAGTTGTTGACAAAACGTTTGCACTGCTGGGAGTCCCTCCTCAAACAGGCGTTTCACAAACGCGCTCCCTACGATGACCGCATCCGCGCCCCAATCTCGGAGCTGGCGGGCCTGTTCTGGTCGGGAAACGCCAAAGCCCACGCCGATAGGCTTTTGTGTCATTTGGTGCAGTTGCGCCAGGAGATGGGGAATCTTGTGGGACACTGTCGGACGCATCCCCGTCACGCCCGTCACACTCACCAGGTACACAAATCCCTGGGATTGCCGAGCGATAGCCGCTAGACGGTCCGGGGAACTTGTGGGCGCTGCCAGCAGCGTCAGTTCAATCCCGTAGTCCGGCGCGGGCGTCAGCAGCACGTGTGCTTCCTCCAGGGGCAAATCCGGCACCACGAGACCCCGCACCCCAGCGCGTTGAATCGCTTGTAAAAACCGTTCGATACCGCGGTGCAGGATGGGGTTGTAGTAAGTAAAAAGAATGAGGGGCGCTCGCAGGGTTCCAGCTAGAGATTGGACGACCTCTAGCACCTGCTCCAGCGTTGTCCCTTTGCGGAGGGCGCGCGTCGCTGCCGCCTGGATGACCGGTCCGTCAGCCAGGGGGTCGCTGTAGGGCACGCCTAACTCGATCAAATCCGCACCGGCCTGGTCGAGCAACCGGAGCGCCTGAGCAGTAGTTGCCAAATCCGGGTCGCCGGCGGTCAAAAAGGGAATCAGGGCGCAACGGGATTCCTGTTTCAGACGTTGAAATTGCTCAGAAACGGCCAGGGACATCACTGCGATGGGGAGGCCCAAAAGTCAAAGGTTCATTATAGGGGAAAGATTGGCCGGTCATGCTAATTTGAGGGCACGAGCCTATAGGCAGCGGCAAACTTCCTTCCAAGGCAGTCAGGGGGATTGAGAAATAACCGCCCCAGCCCAGTGACGGTTGGTCAAAAGTGACTTTGAGAGCAAAACCTAGTGGTCGGTAGTTTTTAGTGAATATGAATGAATTGAGCCACAAAGTTCTGCTCATTTTGGCTGGTATTGGAAATGGCCAGGGGGTTTTGCCAGTCTTGGTGGGGATGGGAATGTGACATGGGAAAATTTTTAGGAATCTTGACGAAGAGATAACCCTTTCTGCCAACTGCTTGGTTGGAAATCACTAAAGAAAACTTGCAGCCTAAACCCAGGTGATTACCCTTTGGCTTCACCGTCACAGGGGCATAGATGTCGGGAAATTTAGACTGTGGGGGCTGACCAGGTATTTGTACAACGATATGACTCGGATTGCTTTCCTGTAACTGTACTTCGAGTTGACCGCACTTGATCTTGCTGTACTCCGGTAGTCCTGTTCTTGTAATGGTTAAAATAGGTGTAGTCGGATTTGGGTGAAACCATGAGTACAGTTACTTGCCCCCGTTGCCAGTCTCAAAAGATTGTGAAGTACGGTCGTATCCATAATGGA
>JANXAM010000041.1:0-9916 GCA_025062155.1 Gloeomargarita sp. SKYB120
TCAGCCGTTAAATTGGCCCCCTCGTCAAATCGGAAAAAGGGATGTTCAGGCAACTGGGCGATGAGAAATAAATCTTCCCGTTGACCGGTAAAGGGTTGGACAGGGCCTTGGCCACGCACACGAATCTTAGTACCGGGTTTGACACCCGCCGGGATACGCACGCGGATGGACTCGCCGCCCACCAGCACTTGCTTTTCCGTACCCCGGAAGGCTTCCGCCCACGTCAAGGTAATGGGCATCTCGCGCGGCGCATAGGACGTTTGATAGGTCTGATAACGCGTGCTGCGACCGGTGGTCGGCCCCCCCATGCGTCCTAATAACTCGTTAATGAAATCCTCAAAGCTGGCGTAGCGGCCAAAGTCAAAATCGAAGTCCATGTAGACATCCTGAGCAGGGCCGCGGTCGCCCACTTGTTGCCAGTACCGGCCATATTGGTCGTACTTGCGGCGTTTTTCCGGGTCGGATAGGACTTCGTAGGCTTCGTTAATCTCCTTGAACCGTGCTTCCGCTGCCGGATTGTTGGGATTCACATCAGGATGGTACTGCCGCGCCAACCGCCGGTACGCCCGCTTTATCTCTTCTTGCGATGCATCCCGGCTGACCCCTAACACCGCGTAGTAGTCCTTGAAGTTGGTACTGGTCATGACACTACACAGCCGCAGCCTGCAACTTGGTCTGGAACTCCATCTTCATCGTAGGTGACGCTTCCCTAGGCTGGCTACCCAAATATCCGACCACTCCCCAACGGGGGCGTTTAGCGCTATTATTAAGAATAATAAACAAATTTTTAAGGTTCTCTACGCCCTGGGCAGGAGTTGGGTGATGAAGTTTTCGTGGCGGATAGCGTTGCTGTGGTTGTTGCCGGTGCTCATTATCGGCTTTTTCTTTTGGCAGGGAACGATGGGGCCGGTCTGGCGGGAAACGGGCTTGAATGCGGCGACGGCGCGGATGACCTACGGGCGGTTTCTGGAGTATTTGGATGCAGGCTATGTCCGGCGCTTGGACCTGTATGATGGGGGACGTACGGCGGTAGTGGAAGTGGCCGACCCAGAGTTGATGAGTCGTTTTCAGCGGATTCGCGTGGATTTGCCGACCGCCGGGCCGGAGCTGATTAGCCGCCTGCGCCAAGCCCACGTGGATTTCGATATTCACAACAACCGCAGCAATAACCTGGCGCTGTGGGGGCTACTGGGGAACTTGGTGTTTCCGCTGGTGTTGCTAGGCGGGTTGGTGTTCTTGCTACGGCGCTCCAGTGGGATTCCCGGCGGTCCTGGGCCGGCTATGAACTTTGGACGCTCGCGGGCGCGGTTCCAGATGGAAGCTAAAACCGGGGTGAAGTTTGACGACGTGGCTGGGGTGGATGAAGCCAAGGAAGAGCTGCAGGAAGTGGTGACCTTCCTCAAGCAACCGGAGCGCTTTACGGCGGTTGGGGCGAAAATCCCGCGGGGGGTCTTGTTAGTCGGGCCGCCAGGGACGGGGAAAACGTTGTTGGCAAAGGCCATCGCTGGGGAAGCTGGCGTGCCTTTCTTCAGCATTTCCGGCTCCGAATTTGTCGAGATGTTTGTGGGCGTGGGGGCGTCGCGGGTGCGCGACCTGTTCAAGAAGGCCAAGGAAAACGCCCCTTGCATCGTGTTCATTGACGAGATTGACGCGGTGGGCCGGCAACGGGGCGCGGGCATCGGCGGCGGCAACGATGAGCGGGAACAAACTCTGAACCAGTTGCTGACCGAGATGGACGGCTTTGAAGGGAACACGGGCGTGATTGTGATTGCCGCCACCAACCGCCCGGATGTATTGGATGCGGCGCTCCTGCGTCCGGGTCGCTTTGACCGGCAAGTGACGGTGGATGTGCCGGACATCAACGGCCGTTTGGCAATCCTGCGCGTCCATGCCCGCAACAAGAAGTTCGACGACACGATTTCCCTGGAGATGATTGCCCGACGGACGCCGGGGTTTTCCGGGGCGGATTTGGCCAATTTGCTCAACGAAGCGGCCATCCTCACGGCGCGACGGCGCAAAGAAGCCATTGGTGCCAGCGAGATTGACGCGGCGATTGACCGGGTGATTGCCGGGATGGAGGGCACGCCCCTGGTTGATGGCAAGAGCAAGCGGTTGATCGCCTATCACGAAGTCGGCCATGCGATTGTGGGGACGTTGCTCCCGCACCACGACCCGGTGCAAAAGGTGACGTTGATTCCCCGGGGGCAAGCGCGCGGGTTGACCTGGTTTGTGCCGGGGGAAGAGCAGATGTTGTTGTCGCGGGCGCAGTTGCTGGCGCGGATCACAGGAGCCTTGGGTGGCCGAGCGGCGGAAGCGGTGGTGTTCGGCGAATCGGAGGTGACCACTGGCGCCGGGAATGACCTGCAACAGGTGGCGGCGTTGGCCCGGCAGATGGTGACGCGCTTTGGAATGTCCGACTTTGGGCTTTTGTCCCTGGACGGCCAGATGGGCGAAGTGTTTCTCGGACGGGATTTGGTGGCCCGCTCTGACTACTCTGATGAACTGGCGGCGCTGGTGGATGCCCAGGTGCGGCGGATTGTCAATGAGTGCTACCAGCGGGCCTGTCAGATCATCCGGGAGAACCGGGTGGTGATTGACCGCTTGGTGGACCTGTTGATTGAAAAAGAAACGATTGACGGCGAGGAATTTCGTCGCATCGTGGCCGAATACACGCCCTTGCCGGCGCAGACGGCAACCCCTGCGTGAAATGCGGGTTGTCCTGTGCGGCTATTACGGCTATGGCAATGGGGGCGATGAAGCGCTACTGCTGACCCTATTGCAGATGTTGCCGCCCTCGGTGCAACCCGTTGTGCTCTCAGCGCAACCCCGGGTGACCCGGCAGTTGTACGGGGTAGCGACGTGCCACCGCTGGCATCTGGGGCAAGTGCTCGTTGAAATCGCGCGCAGCCAGGGCTTTGTCTGGGGCGGGGGTAGCTTGATCCAGGACAAAACGAGCTGGGCCAGTCCCCTGTACTACCTAGGGTTGATGGCCGTAGCCCAGTTATTGGGAAAACGCACGGTGGCCTGGGCACAGGGGATTGGGCCGCTGGAGCGTCCGTGGTTACAGCGCTTGGCGCGATGGGTCTTCCGGCGCTGCCAGGCCATCAGTGTGCGGGACAAACCGGCAGCAGAACAACTCCGGCAATGGGGACGCGCGGTTCTTCTGGCACCTGACCCCGTGTGGGCCTTGCCAGAGCAGCTCTATGTGCCCCTGAAGGACCTGCCGGCTCCTCGCATCGCGGTGGTGTTACGGCCCCATCGGCTCTTGACGCCTGCTTGGCTGGACACGCTGACCCAGGCGCTGCGGCAATTTCAACAGGCGACGGGGGTATGGGTCGTGTTTCTCCCATTTCAACCGCAAACCGACCGGGCGCTGGCCCAACAGTTGCAGCGGTCAGTGGCCGAAAGCAGCCTGCTGGAACCGTCCCATCCGGCCCAGCTCAAGGGCGTCTTCCGCGGGATGGAATTGGTGGTGACTATGCGCTATCACGGGTTGGTGATGGGCGCTGCGGCGGGTTGTCGGTGCTTCAGCCTAAGTTACGACCCAAAGGTGTCCCAGTTGCAACGGGAACTGGCCATGCCAGGGTGGGATTTACGACAACAACCGCCATCGCCCCAGGACTTGAGTCGGCAGTGGCTCGACCTGTACGCCAATGGGGAGGGGCTATCGCCCGCGCAGATCCAAGCCTGGTCAGACCGGGCCATGCTTCACGGCGAATTGCTGCAACAGGTTTTCACCTAAAGCAGTAACGCTCGCTCTAGGGAAACCTGGGTTAAATCCACGCCGGTGAGTTTCGCGCCCCGCAGGTCGGCTTCCGTTAAGTCAGCGCCGCGCCAGCGCACTTCGGTCAAATTGGCGTCCCGCAGCCGGGCTAGTTTCAAAATCGCATCCCCCAGGTTGGCGCCGCTCAGGTCGCACTCGCTCATGTAGGCCCCGGTTAAATTCGCCCCCCGCAGGTAGGCCCGGCGTAAATCCACGCGCCACAGTTGGGTGTCCACTAGGTTGGCCCCGCTGAGGTTGCAGTTGTACATCCGGGCTTGGTTGAGGACAGCACCCCGGAAATTGGCGCCCAAAAAGTTTGTGCCGGTTAGGTTGGCCCGTTCTAGATTGGCCTCGGCCAAAATAATCCGGCTGAGAATTTTATTACTCAGATCGACTTCCTTGAGGTACACACCGGTGAAGTCCCGTTCTCCCTCTGCGTAGCGGAGCAACAGTTCTTCCCTGGTTAATTGTTTCGGTGCCATGGATGCAAAAAATGAGTTTGGTAAAGGTAAAAAAAGTATAACATTGGCCGTTTCCCCGCAGAGCACCACTACGTCGAGGCCGTCAGCACACTGGGGGCGCTTTGGCGAGGCACAGTGGTCAGGCAATCCACCTGGGCACAGAAACGCAAATCTGCAGCTTGCCCTAGCTTTAACAACCGCTGCCCATGACTTGCCCGGTGGAGCAATTCCAGTAAATTATCCTGCCATTGCTGGTACAATGCTAACGCGCCCACTGCTTCGTCATTGCCAGTAGTCGCCTGGTCACCCAACCCCATTAACAATGCCCCAGCGCAGGCGGTGTCTTCCAAGGAAAAGGCGCCCTCCCACCCTGAGGCCACAATCCAGACCCGTTCTGGCTGCTGTTGCTGGAGAAGTTCCACAACGGCCTGGCGATTCACCAGCGCACAGGTAAGGACGCAGGGGGCAGCTTGGACGCGAGCCAGGGCGCGAGTGCCATTGGTTGTACTCATGAATAACCGCCGCCCCTTGACCCGCTCGGGGGTGCAATCTAAGGGCGAGTTGCCCATATCAAAGCCACTGACAACTTGGCCGCCCCGTTCTCCGACGCGCAACCGCTGTTCTGCCGGCCACTGGGCGCTCACGCGCAACAGTTCTTCCAGGTCAGCAAACACTTGGACTGCGGTTGCCCCGGCGCTCAAGGCTACAGCCATGGTTGTCGTCGCCCGCAGGACATCCACCACCACGGCACAGTCAGGCAAATCTCCAGCGGGCACGAGTTCCGGCGTATGGTACACCCAACACTTCATCGCTGAACGTACCAGTAGTAAGTGACCATGGGAATGACCGTAGCCAGGATCAGTAACACCACCACCACCGCCGTCCAAATGTCCTTGGTTTGGCGGGTTTCAGCAGCTGTAGCAAAATTGCCCTCGATGCGTTCTACATCTTCAGGGGGTGGACCAGGGTCTGGCTGACCGGAGAGCACCGCCTGTAAGCGGGTCACTGTATCTACTAGAGCCTGGTTGTAAACATCCCGGCGCACCAGTTTGAGCAGGGTGTCTTCCACGATACTCAGGGCCGTCGCTGAGGGCAGCAGGGGGATGACCTCCGAACCAGCTTGTAAATCTGCCGTTGCTGTGCGGGCTACTAGGGTGAGCAACACCTGTTTGGCGCCGCCGTCAGGGAACCAGCGTTGAAACAGCTTTTCACCAAAACTGCTGGCCGTTTCCCCGTAATCCAGCCGCCGCAGGCTCACAACATGGACTTGAAAGCCCGTGTCTTGACTGAGTTGGGTCAAGGTGCGGTTCACCTGGTTAACTGTGCTAGGGCTAAACACATCAGCTTCGTCGAATACCCAGCTTGCCGGCGGGGTCGCTGGCAGGTCGGTCACAGCCGTTGCCTGGGCTGGCCCCATTCCCCCCAGCCATAACCAAAGCACCAAGGCACCTACCCACAACCAATGTCGCATCTGTTTCCCCTCCCCTGACAGCAGCCGATTCTTCAGTCAGTATAGACGCTGGCCCGCCCGAAGAAAATCAGTTGATCCGGCTGCGTTGCCGTGCGGAGGCCGCCTCGTCCGGGTGAATCCCCAAACGGGTGAGATTGATGCGACCGCGGCTGTCAATTTCTCGCACCCGCACAATCACTTCATCTCCGACTGAGACCACATCTTCCACCTTGCCAACCCGGTGTTCCGCTAGTTGGGAAATGTGGATCATCCCCTCTTTCCCTGGCAGGATTTCCACGAATGCCCCAATGGGAATAATCCGGGTCACCCGTCCAGCGTACACATCCCCTTCGTTGAGCTTGCGGGTCATGCCGTCAATGATCCGGTAGGCTTTTTGAGCGCGTTCCTCGTCGGCGGCACTGATGGTTACAGTCCCATCTTCCTCAATGTCTACCTTGGCACCCGTTTCTTCGGTAATGCCGCGAATGGTCTTACCGCCTGGCCCGATCACCACGCCAATCAATTCGGGGTCAATCTTCAGGGTCAGCAAGCGGGGTGCGTAGGGAGATAAGGTGCTGCGAGGTGCTGCTAACGCCGCCAGCATCTTTTCCAGGATAAACAACCGCCCCGCTTTCGCCTGGTGGATCGCCCGTCCCAGTGTCGCAACATCCAGACCAGGAATTTTCATATCCATTTGCAGGGCCGTGATGCCGGTGTCGGTGCCTGCCACCTTAAAGTCCATATCGCCCAAGAAGTCCTCAATATCCTGGATGTCGGTCAGCACCTGCACCTGGTCGCCTTCTTTAATCAACCCCATCGCCACCCCACTCACCGGGCGTTTCAAGGGAACACCAGCATCCATCAGCGCCAGCGTGGAACCGCACACAGACCCCATCGAGGTGGAACCGTTGGAAGACAATACCTCCGACACCACCCGCAGCACATAGGGGAATTCGTCCTTACTGGGTAGCACCGGTACCAACGCCCGTTCCGCCAGCGCTCCATGCCCAATTTCCCGGCGTGACGGCGCCCGCAACGGTCTAGCTTCTCCCACCGAGTAGGGCGGGAAGTTGTAGTGGTGCAGGTAGCGCTTTTCCTCTTCCGGGTGCAGGTCATCGGCCAGTTCTTGGGCATCTCCTGGCGTTCCCAGCGTCACCGCCGAGAGGATTTGCGTTGAACCCCGCTGGAATAGGGCTGATCCGTGTACTCGCCGGGGCAAAATCCCCACTTCGCAGTGAATAGGACGCACCTCATCCACCTTGCGACCATCCACCCGGATGCCTGTTTCCAGCACGTGACGGCGCATCAATTTCTTGGTCAAGGCCTTAAACAGGACATCCACCAGCTTCGGGTCGCTCGCTGTGGCTTGGCGCCGGGGGTCTTCCTCAGGCAATGCCTCTAGAGCTGCCGTCACCTTGGCTTTGGTTTCATCGAGGGCCTGGTTGCGTTGTTGCTTGTCGGCAATGGTTTGGTCAAGCACCGCCTGGATGTCGGCTGCTGCGGTTGCTTCCACCAGCGCTACCAAATCTGCCGGGGGTTCCGGCGCAGGGGGCACCGTCAACGTTATGCCCATTTCCGCCAGTAAATCCTGTTGCGCCCGGATTAGTTCCTGAATCGCCTCATGACCGAAGTCAATCGCCTCGATCATGTCCTGTTCCGGCAATTGGTTGGCCCGGCACTCCACCATCACCACTCCCTGGGGCGAACCAGCTACCACCAAATCCAGGTCGCCCGCTTCGATTTCTGCGTAGGTCGGGTTGATGATGAATTCATCTCCCAACAGCCCCACCCGGACGGCTGCCATTGGCCCCATGAAAGGAATCCCAGCGGTGGCTACTGCCAGAGACGCCCCCAAAATAGCCAGGATGTCGGGGGGAACTTCTTCATCCAGTGACAGGGTGGTGGCCACTACCTGGATGTCCTCCCGTAACCAATCCGGGATCAAGGGGCGCAAAGGCCGGTCAATCAGGCGGCTGGTGAGAATCACCTTTTCTGGGGGCCGACCTTCCCGGCGCAAAAATCCCCCTGGAATGCGACCCGCGGCATACAAGCGTTCCTCATACTCCACCATTAACGGCAGAAAATCCACGCCTTCCCGCGCTGTGCCTCGCGTTGCCGTTACCAGAACTGCCGTATCCCCACACGATACCAACACCGAACCTCCTGCCTGGGGTGCCAATTCACCCAAGCGCAGACGGATTTCTCTTCCGTCAAACGATATTGACTTTTGCATCGCTCACTCTCTTTCCCAATCCATCGCTATCCTAGCATTGAGATTGTGAGAGCGTTACATGGGCAGTCGTACAAACCGGTCATTTTGCCAGCGCAACCGGTAAAGGCGTTGATTGCGGGCATTGACCACCACAATGTCTCGACCCACGCGGGGCAACTGGTACGTCAAAGTGGGATCAAATGGCACGGGTAACAATTGCCGAGTGACATTACGCCATTGACCCTGTTGATAGTCTAGCAAGAGCAGGAGCGATTTTCCTGGTCGCTCAAAAAAATCCGGGTCATAAGGCACACTGAATGCCGCCAGATATTGCCCATTCTTTTTACGAAAAATCGCAAATTCAAACCGTTCTGGGTTGTCGCTTGCCTGATAACGGATATAACCATTTGCTGTATCTACCAAGGCATATTGCAAATAGCGTTGACGATTGGCTGGGGAACCCAATGGTAACACCGGCTCAGGAATGCCCAAGAAATGCTCCTGTACCGTGCGGAATGGTTGGGCAATTGCTGCCAGAGACATCAAAGCTATCCAGCCCGTGCATCCCCATCCCCACAGATAGCGTTTCATATCACTTCGAGTTCCCGCAAATGCTGTCGCACGGTTTCGTAGATGGTCAACACATGGTCATCGTGGAGTTGGTAGATGACGTGCCGGCCCTGCCGATGTCCCTGCACCACCCCCATTGCTCGCAGCGTGCGTAACTGGTGTGAGACTGCCGACTGGCTCATCTGGAGCAAATTCACCAAATCTCCTACACAATGCGGCCCCGCTGCCAGGATGGATAGGATACGTAAACGGTTGGGGTCAGCCAAAAAACCTAGCCACTGGGCCATACGCTGTGCTGTCGACATATCCAAAACTGGCACCGATGATTGGGTAGGGTGATCGGACGTACTGCAAATGTCTGGTTCAGATGCGGTAATAACTGGGGTCATACTTCACGAAACTTATGGCAAACGAACTGGTCAGTGAGCATGAAAGATACATCTTCGAGTATAGGCGGCCTCCGCCAGGATTGGTCATCAGTTGGCTTATCCAAGTTTCCTACTGCCTCTCCTGACCAGCAAAAAAGCGAGTCATATCTTTCTCTGGGAAATCATGTCCCGCCCAATGGCAAGTCTGCTATGTTAAGAAGAGTAAGCTCTCCGGGCAAAGAGTAGGAATGTCGGTGTTACCTGACGAGCCATCTCTGGCTGACTGGGAAGCCTGGTTAAATAGGATTGCTGCTGAGCCGGAATTACAGGAGCAAGGTTTGCCCATAGACATGACTGAACCTCCTGTTGAGTCAGCTAATCAACCATCAACCCTGGAGGCGCAAAAATATCAGGGATGCTCACCTCAAACAACCGATACCCAAGAATTATCGTCAGAAATTGGTCATGTATTGAGTGAACCATCCCCATCAACCTCTATCGCTCACTCTACAATACCTACAACCCCCGCTGTGATTGATATGCTGAGTCAAGCCATGGCAGCTAATGATAGCGCTAGTGTGCAGGCGCTCATCCAAAATATTGAGCAAAATCACAGTCACGCAGAAACTATCGAAATTCTCTTGGCAGCTACCTTGAACCTGTGCCGTTCAGGTTAGTCAACTGTACCGTAGCTGAGATGACTGAGAAATCAAGGGTGGAGCTCCGTACTGCAATCCAAACCTGACAACCATAGATGGCTCAGCTACAGAGATGCCACAATTTTTGCTGTTCTTCGTGAGTCAACTCGCGCCAGCGACCAGGAGCCAAATCCTTTAGCTGTAAATGCCCAATTGCGACCCGCACTAATCGTAAGGTTGGATAACCTACAGCCGCTGTCATCCGCCGCACCTGGCGATTACGTCCCTCGCGCAAAGTCATCTGCAACCAAGCGGTGGGAATGAAACGCCGAAAGCGAATCGGCGGATAGCGCGGTGGGAGTTTGGGTTCGTCTGGGAGCAGCGCCACTTCCGCCGGACGCGTACGGTAGCCCTGGATGACCACCCCTTGACGCAATTGTTCTAGAGCCTCAGG
>JANXAM010000041.1:9925-15756 GCA_025062155.1 Gloeomargarita sp. SKYB120
GGCGCCGCTCAGGTCGCACTCGCTCATGTAGGCCCCGGTTAAATTCGCCCCCCGCAGGTAGGCCCGGCGTAAATCCACGCGCCACAGTTGGGCGTCTACCAGGTTGGCCCCGCTGAGGTTGCAGTTGAACATCCGGGCTTGGTTGAGAACCGCGCCCCGGAAATTGGCGCCCAGAAAGTTCGTACCGGTCAGGTTGGCCCGTTCCAAATTTGCCTCGGCCAAAATAATCCGGCTCAGGATTTTATTGCTCAGGTCCACTTCCTTGAGGTGTGCACCGGTAAAATCCCGTTCGCCTTCAGCGTAGCGGCGCAACAGTTCCTCCCCGGTCAGTTTTGGTATTGCCATGCACAAAAACCCATCGGCCAAAGTAAAAAAAGTATAACATTTAGGCTCGCTCTGGTGCGGTGAGAATTCCTGGAGCGACTTGGCGGGGCACCGTCGTCAAACAATCCACCTGAGCGCAAAAGCGCAAGTCCTCTGCCTGCCCCAGCTTTACCAGACGTTGCCCGTGGCTGGCCCGGTGGAGCAATTCCAACAGATTGTCCTGCCACTGTCGGTACAACGCCAGAGCGCCGACCGCTTCATCATTGCCGGTGGTTGCCTGCTCTCCGAGTCCCAACAACAGGGCGCCAGCGCAAGCCGTATCCTCCAGGGAAAACGACCCTTCCCATCCCGAAGCCACAATCCACACCCGCTCTGGCTGGTAGTGCGTGAGCAGGTCCACGACTGCCTGGCGATTCACCAGCGCACCTGCTAGGACCAAGGGAGCCGCTTGGACACGGGCCAGCGCGCGCGTACCGTTGGTGGTACTCATAAACAGCCGCCGTCCTTTGACCCGTTCGGGCGTGCAATCCAGGGGCGAGTTGCCCATGTCAAAACCCGCTACCACCTGGCCGCCCCGTTCTCCGACCCGCAACCGCTGGGCAGCCGGCCACTGGTCACTCACCCGCAGCAACTCCTCCAGGTCGGCAAACACCTGCACCGCCGTCGCACCCGCCGCCAAGGCCACCGCCATTGTGGTTGTGGCCCGCAACACGTCCACGACCACTGCACAATCCGGCAACTCCCCAACGGGGACCTGCTCTGGCGTATGGTACACCCAGCACTTCATCGCAGGACGTACCAGTAGTAGGTGACCATGGGGATGACCGTCGCCAGAATCAACAGCACAAGCACCACCCCTGTCCACAGGTCCTTCATCCTGCGGGTCTCGGCGGCGGTGGCAAAGGTGCCCTCTACACGTTCCACCTCTTCCGGGGGCGGGCCAGGGTCCGGTTGTCCTGAAAGCACCGCCTGTAACCGTGCCACCGTGTCCAATAGGGCCTGGTTGTACACGTTGTTGCGCACCGGTTTCAGCAGCGTGTCCTGGACAATACTCACAGCCGTCGCCGGTGAGAGTCGGGCTGCCGCTTCTGAACCTGCTTGCAAATCCCCCGTTGCGGTGCGCGCCACCACCGTCAACAGCACCTGCCGAGCCCCGCCATCGGGAAACCAGCGCTGGAACAGTTTTTCTCCAAAACTACTAGCGGTTTCGCCGTAATCCAGGCGGCGCAGGCTGACGACATGCACCTGGAACCCCGTGTCTTTCGCCAGCTGGGTCAGGGTGCGGTTGACCTGCTTCAGCGTGCTGGGGCTAAACACGTCAGCCTCGTCGAGAACCGGGGTTGCCGGCGGCGATGGGGGTAAGTCCGTCACTGCCGTTGCCCATGCGGGGGCAAGGGGTCCCCACCAAAGCCACAGCGCCAATAGCCCGAGCCAAAACCAACGTCCCATGGGTCTCTCTCCCAACAGCATCCCACCTTTGAGCCAGTATTAAACAAGCCGGTTGCGCTGGCGAGCCGTGGCCGCCTCGTCCGGGTGAATCCCCAGGCGGGTCAAGTTAATCCGCCCGCGACTGTCAATCTCCCGCACCCGCACGATGACCTCGTCCCCCACCGAGACCACATCTTCCACCTTGCCGACCCGGTGTTCTGCCAACTGGGAGATGTGGATCATCCCCTCTTTCCCCGGCAGGATTTCCACAAACGCTCCGATGGGGATGATCCGGGTCACTCGCCCAGCGTACACATCCCCTTCGTTGAGCTTGCGGGTCATGCCGTCAATGATCCGGTAGGCCTTCTGGGCGCGTTCCTCATCGGTGGCGCTGATGGTCACAGTGCCGTCCTCTTCGATATCCACCTTGGCGCCGGTTTCCTCCGTGATCCCGCGAATAGTTTTACCCCCTGGCCCGATCACGACGCCGATTAGCTCGGGGTCAATCTTCAGGGTCAACAGACGCGGTGCATAGGGCGACAAACTAGCGCGGGGCGCTGACAAGGCCGCCAGCATTTTTTCCAGGATAAACAAGCGACCCGCCCGCGCTTGGTGGATGGCCCGACCAAGGGTGGCCACATCCAGCCCAGTAATCTTCATGTCCATTTGCAGGGCGGTGATGCCCGTATCGGTGCCCGCCACCTTGAAGTCCATGTCTCCCAGGAAGTCCTCGATGTCCTGGATGTCGGTCAGCACCTGCACCTGGTCGCCCTCTTTGATCAATCCCATCGCTACCCCGCTTACCGGGCGTTTGATGGGCACCCCCGCATCCATCAGGGCCAGGGTGGAACCGCAGACGGACCCCATCGAGGTGGAACCGTTGGAAGACAAGACCTCCGACACCACCCGTAACACGTAGGGGAACTCTTCCTTGCTGGGCAACACCGGCACCAAGGCCCGTTCTGCTAGCGCTCCATGCCCGATTTCTCGCCGTGACGGTGCGCGCAGGGGTCTGGCTTCTCCCACCGAGTAGGGCGGGAAATTGTAGTGGTGCAGGTAGCGTTTTTCCTCCTCCGGGTGCAGGTCATCGGCCAACTCTTGAGCGTCGCCTGGCGTTCCCAAGGTCACCGCCGAGAGAATCTGCGTCGAACCCCGCTGGAACAGCGCAGACCCATGCACCCGCCGGGGCAAAATCCCCACTTCGCAATAAATCGGACGCACCTCGTCCACCTTGCGCCCATCCACTCGGATGCCCTTCTCCAGCACATGGCGACGCATGAGCTTCTTGGTCAGGGCTTTGAACAGGACGTCCACTAGCTTTGGATCGTTGGCTGCGGCGCTGCGGCGGGGGTCTTCCTCAGGGAGGGTGTCCAACGCCGTTGTTACCTTCGCCTTGATCTCCTCCAGCGCCTGGTTGCGCAACTGTTTGTCAGCAATGGTCTGGTCAAGCACCGCTTGGATGTCCGCCGCTGCTGTTGCTTCCACCCAGGCCACCAGGTCCGCCGGCGGTTCAGGCGCAGGGGGCACGGTCAACGTTATCCCCATGTCTGCTAGCAACTCCTGCTGCGCGCGGATGAGTTCCTGAATCGCCTCATGACCGAAGTCAATCGCCTCGATCATGTCCTGTTCTGGCAATTGGTTGGCGCGGCATTCCACCATCACCACTCCCTGGGGGGAACCGGCCACCACCAAATCCAGGTCGCCTGCTTCGATTTCCGCGTAGGTGGGGTTGATGATGAATTCATCGCCTAGGAGACCCACCCGGACCGCCGCCATTGGCCCCATGAAGGGGATTCCCGCCGTCGCCACCGCCAGCGACGTTCCCAAGATCGCCAAGATGTCTGGGGGCACCTCCTCATCCAGCGACAGGGTCGTGGCCACCACCTGTATATCTTCCCGCAGCCAATCGGGAATCAAGGGGCGCAGGGGCCGGTCAATCAACCGGCTGGTCAAAATCACCTTTTCGGGCGGGCGCCCTTCTCGACGCAAAAATCCCCCTGGAATCCGACCGGCAGCGTACAAGCGCTCCTCGTATTCCACCATCAGGGGCAGGAAATCTACGCCTTCCCGTGCCGTGCCGCGCGTTGCCGTGACCAGAACTGTTGTATCCTGACAAGATACCAATGCCGAGCCACCGGCTTGGGGAGCCAACTCTCCCAAGCGCAGACGGATTTCCCTTCCGTCAAACGTTATTGACTTTTGCATCGTTCACTCTCTTTCCCCATCCACCGTTATCCTAGCATTGGGACGGGGGGGAGCGTTACGGCGGTAGGCGCACAAACCGGTCGTCTTGCCAACGCAACCGGTACAGGCGTTGCTGGCGGGCATTGAGCACCACGATATCCCGTCCCACTTGCGGCAATTGACACGTCAAAGTCGAGTCAAACAGCGTGGGCAACAATTGCCGAGTGACACTGCGCCACTGGCCCTGTTGATAATCCAGCAACAGCGATTTTCTTGAATCGCAAATTTGAACTGCTCAGGATTGTCACTGGCCCGATAATGGATATGGCCATTTGCCGTGTCCGCCAAGGCGTACTGTCGATTGGCCAGGCTTAGGAATCCCCAGAGAATGCCCTTGCACAGTGCGAAAGGATTGGGCAAACGCAACCTCTGCCACCCACAACGCCAGCGATAGTGCCCCAACTGGCGAACCCAACGCAGGTTTCCCCCTTAGATACCCGGTTCCTGCAGATGTTGTCGCACCGTTTCGTAAATAGTCAGCACATGGTCATCGTGGAGCTGGTAGATGACGTGACGGCCCTGGCGTTGCCCCTGGACGATGCCCATCGCCCGCAGGGTTCGCAACTGGTGAGAAACCGCCGACTGGCTCATCTGGAGCAAATCCACCAAATCCCCGACACAGTGGGGTCCTGCAGCCAGGATAGACAGGATGCGCAACCGGTTGGGGTCAGCTAAAAAACCTAACCACTGGGCCATGCGCTGCGCCGTCGGCAAATCCAACACCGGCACCGGCGGTCGTGTGGGATGGTCCGAGGCACTGCAAACATCGGGGTCCGCAGTGGTAAGAACCGAAGCCATGCGTTGCTCAAGCATTCGGGTCGCTGAACCAACCCCTAGGCTGTACATCTTCGAGTATAAGCGGGGGACCGGCCAATTGACCGTGGGAGCATGACGCCTGAGTAGAGCGGCAACTTTGCTTTTGCTATGTTATTAAAGAAAGCTACGCTCCAGCAGGATGCACTCCAACCCCTTTGACTGGGACGCCTGGTTGAATGAGCCGCAGCCTGCGCGTCCGGAAACATCCAGTTCTGACTCAACCGAAGGACTTTGGGCTGAAATCGCCCATCTGTTTACCCAACTCCCCAACGAAGCTAATACCCAGACAACTACCCAAACTGCGGTGGAGGCCCTTAGCCAGGCTCTACAGAGCAACGACAGCGCCGGTATCCAGACCATCATTCAAACCATTGAGCAGACCCACAGCGACACAGAAACGATAGAGATTCTGTTAACCGCTATGTTGAACTTTTGCCACTAACTCTATTGGTTTGGACTGTTTCGAGCAAGCTGACCCTGACCCAATTTTACCGATTATAGTTATTTCAAACAAGTTTGAGACATTTGGCAGTCAGTAGAAATGGGAACAATCCCTGCACTGCTGGTATGTGCGAGGTGGCTCTTGTTCTGGATCAGCCAAAAAGTGTCTCATTTCTATACGGAATGAACATATTCCTTGCCAAGAAGTACTCGATTGCAACAATGTTTAACTAACCCTTATAGTTATTTCAGATAGAAATGAGACAATTTATTCAAGGATAGCGTAAGCCATAGCTGAACTGCTTCAGTTTGTCAGGGCGGTGTTATCGCTAAAAACAGTAAGTTTATCGCGGACATACAGGGATTGGTGTTGGCCGTTACCCATGTCAAACATTCTGTGCCTAGCTATAGAAAAACCTAGGGCACGGCTACGCCCTGTGACCCCAAGATAGAAATAATCTGCAACTATAACTATAGCTAAAATCACAAAGCTTGACATAAGCTACGGATAGTTTCATTGACCTAAGAATTGCAGATTTTCGATTGGACTCACCTGTAACTTACGCACCTTTTGTTTA
>JANXAM010000042.1 GCA_025062155.1 Gloeomargarita sp. SKYB120
CGTTAGTCGCCGTAACGGCGCGTTCCTTTTTACCAGGAGATATGGCAGTGCCAGCACCGACGGGTGTAATTTTGCTGGGCGTTCTCAAGTAACTAAATGATTTCCGTGCTGGTAGGGTTGCGAAAAAGCACGTTGTATCCCAGCAGGCTAGGAGTTGATAACAAGCCTACATGACTCAGTTGTATTGTGCCCACACCAAGAAAAACCCAGAACAGCGTTTCGCCTTGCAACCCTAGGAGAAGTTTCAGAGCCGTGAAAGTATCTTGCAAATGTTCTCACTAAAAATCACACCGCTGTTGCACAGCTTTTAAGAGACGTTCTTCGGCCTCAGCAACAGTTAACGCTCCTAAATCTCCTCCATGGCGTGTGCGAATACTCAGGGTGCCCGTTTCCTGTTCTTTCGATCCCACAATGGCCATGACTGGAATTTTGGCTGTTTCGGCATTGCGAATTAGTTTTCCAAGCCGTTCTCCCGAGGTATCTACCTCAACCCGTAATCCCAACTTCTGCCAATCAGTGGCAATGTTTTTCGCATAAGACACATATTGTTCCCCAACCGGTAAAAACCGCAACTGCACCGGCGCCAGCCACAGGGGAAAGTCACCAGCATAATGCTCAATCAACACTCCGAAAAAGCGTTCTAGGGAACCAAAGATGGCCCGGTGGATCATGATTGGTACTTGGCGAGAACCATCAGCAGCCACATACTCCAAACCAAATCGCTGCGGCAAATTGAAATCCACCTGCACTGTTGAGCATTGCCACAACCGTCCAATCGCATCCCGAATCTTAATATCAATCTTCGGACCGTAAAACGCGCCACCTCCAACATCTTCTTTATAAGCCCACCCTTTCGTATCGAGAGCATTGCGCAGGGCATTGGTCGCTAGTTCCCAGACTTCATCTGAACCAACTGATTTTTCTGGCCGTGTAGATAAGTTGACCTCATAATCCCGAAATCCAAAATCTGACAAGACTTGCTCAGTTAAATTCAATACGCCCAGAATCTCATCTGCCACCTGTTCCGGCAAACAAAAGATGTGAGCATCATCTTGGGTAAAACCCCGCACTCGCATCAACCCATGCAATGTTCCCGACCGTTCGTAACGATAAACCGTCCCTAATTCGGCATAACGAATCGGCAATTCGCGGTAGGAATGGAGATGGGTTTTATACGTCAACACATGGAAGGGGCAATTCATCGGTTTGAGTTGATATTCCTGGGACTCAACCGTGATAGCATCAAACATACTCTCCCGATAAAAGTCCCAGTGCCCTGACGTTTTCCAAAGGTCTAAGTGGGCTAGATGGGGCGTATAGAGCAACTCATAACCGGCTCGCAAGTGGGCTTCTCGCCAGTAGTTTTCAATCAATAACCGCATGCGGGCGCCTTTCGGATGCCAGAAGACCAATCCCCCCCCTGCTTCCTCTTGAATACTGAACAAATCTAATTCTTGACCCAATCGCCGGTGGTCACGCCGTAATGCTTCCCGCTTGCGCTGCAAATACGCCTGCAATTGCTCAGGAGTCTCCCAAGCAGTGCCATAAATCCGCTGGAGCATGGGATTGCGTTCATCTCCCCGCCAGTAGGCCCCTGCGACGCTTTCCAGTTCAATTGCATCAGGGTTAAGTTCACCGACATTATCCAGATGCGGACCTGCACACAAATCCCACCACTCATCCCCCAGGTGATAAATCGTGATGGGTTCCTCTTTAATGTCGGCTAGGATTTCTAATTTGTAGGGTTCATTGAGCGCTTGAATACGGCGCAGGGCTTCTTCCCGGCTAACTTCCTCGCGGATTACCGGCAGTTTTTTCTTGATAATTTTGACCATCTCTTTTTTGATGGCTTTTAGGTCCTGTTCAGTGAATGGTTCCGGGTGGTCAAAGTCGTAATAGAACCCGTCTTCGATCCACGGTCCAATCGTAACTTTGGCTTTGGGAAATAGCCGTTGCACTGCCATCGCCATCACATGGGAGGCCGTGTGCCGAATGCGCTTGAGCCGCTCGGATTCGCTCGTTTTGGGTAGATGAATGGGTGTCGTTTCACTCATGCCCCTATCATAACGCAGGCGAAGGCGTGCAGAGCGAGGCGAGGCGTTGGCTGTCCAGCAAAAACAGCGTCAGGGTATCGTTGTGCAGACGCACTACATGGCTGGCGAGTCCCAAGGTATCCGCTTGCCGATAGGTGGGGGGCAGTGGTTGGAGTTGGTCAGGTGCCACATCCACCAAAGCCGGTATCACGCCACAGGGAATGCCGTACAGTTCCTGACCGTTGCGGGCAATGATCAAGTGGGTGGGCGCTGCGACGCTAGGTTGACCAAACAAATACTGATGTAAATCTAGAACGATGACTTCCTGCTGCTCGAAATGGGCTAAGCCGATGGGTTTTTGACCACTGCTGAAAACGGTTGGGTAAGGGATTACTTTCTGCACTTGCGTCAAGGGAAATCCCAGTTGGAGCGGTCCTAGGGGAAAATGCAAGATTTTCATGAATCAACTATCTCAGTGGCTAGTTCTTTTCTATTATGAAACTATAGCGAAGTCATCTATGCTGGGCATCCCCTAGCTCGTAAGATGCACTTCCTAGTCTCTCTTTGAACAAGCTAGAGCGGTATGGTTATCGTGATCAACCCACAGTCATGAAAAAAGCTGTCAAGCTCCCAACCACACTGGCATCGGGGTTCATAGCCGGTTTACTAGGGGCAGTCTTAGGACTGGCAGTTTCTTACATAGGGCACCGCGATTTTAACCGACTGCGGTTTGAAAGTGAGCTTTACCAGCGTTTACACCGGCAGTATTTTGTGGTGATTGGAGCGGGGTTGGGGTTTGGATTGGGAGCAGCGCAATCATGTATTGTGCAGTTGAGTAAAAGTCGGTTGGATGGGGATTAAAATTCCCATGATGGGAAAAGTTCTGCTACAGGTAAGGTAAAGCCTGGTACCACATCTTCGCCATCCAGAATATCGTTGATGCGTAGGAAGCTGTCCGGTTCAGGTTGGTGATAAACTAAAACAAACCGTTCTGCCGGGTGAATCACCCACACTAGCCGGGTTTGATTCTGGAAATATTCCTCAATTTTTTCGTGCATTTCCGCAACCGTATTGCCAGGCGATAGAATCTCTACTACCAAGTCTGGCGATCCAGCAAAAAAACCGTGGAATGGTTGAGTGAATCCCTGTAATCTTTCCCGCCTGACAAACGCAATGTCCGGAGAACGCCGGTTGCCGCTTTTAAGAGTAAATGCCGTGCTACCATCGCAAACAATCCCTAGCTTGTGGCGCCGGACATAGATGGCTAGACATCCGCCCAGATAGGCCCCAATTTCGCCATGTGCCATCCCAGCGCTCCCCATGTCTACTAACTCCCCATTTACTAACTCGTAACGATGCCCATCCTGGGGTAACGCCAGCCATTCCGCATCGGTCCATTCCCGAGCGCCTGCAACAGCAACCATGGTTTTCCTCTCAATCGCTAGCTCGGGTTACAAATTCACCACATACGCATCCTGAATCCCCTGCACTTGCAGCACTTTTTCCACTACACCATCGGGCAAGGGATCGTCCACGCTTAATACCATCACTGCATCGCCGCGCACCAGTTTTCGCCCAACCTGCATACTGGCGATGTTGACATTCAAATTGCCCAGCAGGGAACCAATCTTACCAATGATGCCGGGCATATCCTGGTGCAAGGTGATGAGCATGTAGCGGGTGGGCGCGACGCTGATGGGAAAACCGTCAATGCTCGTAATGCGCAATTCTCCCGTGCCTAACAACGCGCCGGCCACGCTGTGTCCCCCTTGACTGCCTTGGGCGGTGACAACCAATGACCCGCTGTAGTCCCGCACCGATTCATCCCGGGTTTCTACGACTCGAATGCCGCGTTCTTTGGCTTCGATGGCTGCGTTGACATAGTTGACTCGCTCCTGTAGGGCCGGTCCCAGTAACCCTTTGATGGCAGCAATCACCACCGGCTGGCTGGCTTGGTTAGCTAACTCCCCTTGCAGCCGCACTTCTAGGGTTTCCACCCGCCCCCCAGCCAATTGTCCTGCTAGGTTGCCGAGAATTTCTGCCAGTTCCAGATATGGCTTTAACCGGGTTAATACATCGGCGCTTAGACCGGGGATATTCACCGCCGAACGGGCCGGCAACCCCAGCAACACATCGCGAATTTGCTCGGCAACATCAGTGGCCACGTTGCTCTGGGCTTCGACCGTGGAAGCGCCTAGGTGGGGCGTTAAAACCACCTCCTTGCCCAGGAGTAACAAGGGACTGTTCACCGGCGGCTCTTGTTCAAACACGTCCAAAGCGGCGCCGGCAATCCGACCTTCCCGCAAGGCATCCACCAACGCCACTTCGTCAATCAAACCACCCCGCGCACAGTTAATGATCCGGGTGGTGGGTTTCATCTTTTTGAAACTCTCTCGGTTGATGAGATGGGTCGTGTCGGGTGTTTTGGGAATGTGCAGCGTGATGTAATCCGCTTCCCGTAAGAGAATGTCTAATTCCACCAACGTGCAGCCCAACTGTTCGGCTCGTTCCTTAGCAATGTAGGGGTCGTAGGCCAGCAGTCGCATTCCCATCGCCCGCGCAATCGTCGCCACGTGCGAACCAATTTTCCCCAACCCAATAATGCCCAGGGTTTTTTTGTACACCTCTACCCCGACAAATTCCTTGCGGTTCCACGCGCCACTTTTGACGCTCTGGTCTGCCTGGGGAATAAAGCGAGACAGGGCCAGCATCAGGGCAATCGTGTGCTCGGCAGCAGCAATAGTGTTGCCTTCGGGAGAATTGACCACCACAATCCCCTGGCGCGTAGCCGCTGCAACGTCAATGTTGTCCACGCCAACCCCGGCTCGGCCAATGATTTTGAGATTGCGCCCGGCAGCAATGATGTCCGCTGTGACTTTGGTGGCCGAGCGCACCATCAACGCGTCGTACTCGCCAATACACGCCTGTAATTCTGCTGGGGTAAGGTCATGGCGCTGGTCTACTTGGGCTACCTGGGCCAGAATCTCAATCCCAGCGGGGTCAATCGGTTCCGTTACCAGTACACGGGGCATAGGCATTCCGCACAAGCATATTCTCATTTAATGTACCCCGCTTAAGGCAGCATCTCCAACCTGCGTGAGACCAATGTGACGAGGAATGTTCGCGCTACAATAGAAAACTACTCGTCATCCGGTTGGGTTTGGGAATAGCTGCATGATTCATCATCACTCTGGCAGTCAGAGAGGGAGGCGTATTCTTGTCCGAATTGGTTTACCCAAACGCGCCGGTACATACCATCACCCTAACCAACGGGTTACAGGTGGTTTATCACTACCAGCCGACCGCAGTGGTGGCGATTGAGTTTTGGGTACGGGCGGGGGCGGCAGTCGAACCGGCGGTTTACAATGGCTTGGCCCATGCCCTAGAACACATGGTGTTTCGCGGCAGTGAGCAATTTCCCGCAGGCGCTTTCGACCGTTTGATCGAACAGCATGGCGGTTTGACCAATGCAGCGACCAGCCAGGATTACGCCCACTACTATGTCCTGACGTCACTAGACCACTGGCGCGAGAGTTTGATAGCTTTGGCGGATGTGTTGCTGCGACCGAATTTGGCGGCGGAGGCGTGGGAACAGGAACAGGCGGTGATTGCCGAAGAGCTGCGTCAGGCCCAAGACCATCCTGATTGGGTCGGCCAACAGGTGCTCTATCAACATTGCTATCCGGACCATCCCTACGGACGACCGATTTTGGGAACGGATGAAACGCTGGCGCGCATTACACCGGCCGTGTTGCAGCAGTTTCACCGGCAGTATTACCACCCTGGCAACATGGTGGTGGTAGTGGTAGGCGCTGTGCCTTGGGAACAGCTACTGGCAGTACTGGAGGAGGTTTGTCCAGGTTCCCAGGAAACGCAAGCAACCACGCCCCGTCTGGCTGCTCCGCCATGGGTGCAACCGGTGTACCGCCAACTCGTCTGGCCCCAAGCAGAACAGGGACGGCTGTGGTGGGTATGGCAGGTGCCAGAAACGCAGGATGCCGCGACGGGCTGGGGATTGGATTTGCTGGCCGCCATTTTGACGGGGGGACGGTTGGCCCGCTTGACCCAACGCTTGCGGGAGGAATGGGGATGGGTGCAGGACATTGACGCCTGTTACCAACACCAACTGGCTGGGGGGCACTGGCAACTAACCGCCTGGTTGAACGAGGGAGTCTGTCCGGAGCAGGTGCAGGAGGTCATTGCAGCGGAAATGCTGGCGCTCCAACACCACCCCGTCTCTCCTGACGAACTGCGGCGGGCGAAGCGACAATTGCTGCACGCTTACACCTTTGCCATGGAAACGCCCCAGCAAATGGCGCAACTGTATGGCTACTATCACTACGTGGGTTGGTTGGAACAGGGGATGCAGTACCGCGACCGATTGAGCCAATTTGACCCGGAGTCCCTGCAACAGTTGGCGTGTCGTTATCTCCATCCCGAGCAGGCCGTGCGGTTGTGGTTGCAGCCAGGGGTGGCCGTATGAGTCTGGAAGTGCAGCCAGCCAGTTCGCTCCAGGGACGGTGGTTCCGCTGGCGCTTAGACAACGGTTTGACGCTGGTGGTGGTGGACAATCCGGCGGCGGACATTGTGGCAGCGCGGTTGTTTTTACGACCGGGGATGTTGGCAGAACTGCCTCACCAGTGGGGCCTCAATCATTTGCTGGCGGCCACTTTGACCAAGGGAACCCAGCGGCGTTCGGCCCAAGACATCGCGCTGGCGGTGGAATCCCTAGGAGCCAGTTTGGGGACAGAGGCAGCGCCCGATTACTTCGTGCTGGGATTGAAGGCAGTTACCGGCGATTTCCCGGAGTTGTTTGAGTTGGCCTCGGAGCTCTGGCGTCTGCCGACCTTTCCTGACCCCGAGGTGGCCTTGGAACGGGAATTGACCCTCCAGAATTTACGCCTGCAACAGGAACAGCCGTTTCATCTGGCCTATGACCAGTTGCGCCGGACGCTCTATCCCCATCATCCTTACAGCGTCAGCACCTTAGGCACCCTGGAATCAGTGAGGAATTTAACGCCTGAGGATTTACGGGCGTACCATCAACGCTATTTCTGTCCTGCTCACACAGTGGTGAGTATCTGCGGGCGGGTGGAACCGGAACGGGTACGAGCCTGGGTGGAACGTTGTTTCGCCGATTGGTCAGCACCGGCAGTGGACTGGCAGCCCCCTCCTGTACCGACGCCAGAACCGCCAGTGGCACCCTTGCGCACCATTCGCCCGACGCAACAGAGTCTAGTGATGCTGGGATATCCGGGGCCAGCGGTGCATTCGGCCGACTATCCAGCGATGAAGTTGCTGAGCACCTATCTGGGTAATGGATTATCGAGCCGGTTGTTTGTGGAATTGCGGGAAAAGCAGGGGCTGGCGTACGATGTGTCGGCGTTTTATCCCACCCGTTGGCAACCAGCGCCCTTTGGGGTGTATTTGGGAACGGCAGCAGCCAATACGCGTTTAGCCCTGGTGAAACTGGCCGCCGAAATGCAGCGGTTGTTGGCAGAGCCGTTACCGGAGGCGGAACTCCTGACGGCGCGCAGCAAGCTGTTGGGGCAGTATGCGCTCGGCAAGCAAACCAACGCCCAAATTGCCCAACTGTTGGGTTGGTATGAGGTGCTGGGGTTGGGCGCTGACTACGATTTCCTCTTCCCCCAATTGATCCGGCAGTTGACTCCCGAACACCTCTGGCGAGCTGCCCAGCGCTATCTACGTCACCCCTGGGTTTCGCTGGTGGGACCGGCAACGGCGCTGGCGGACATCGGTTGAAGGCTCTCTTGGAAATACTGTTCGAGACTGGCGGTCATCACCGACAAGGGAGCTGCTCGCTGAAACCAGTATTCCCAAGCGGCGGCGCCTTGCCCAACTAACATCGCCAGACCATCCTGTGTGGGATACCCCAAGGCGGCGGCCCAACGGAGCAATTGCGTCGGGCGGGGCGTGTAAATCAGGTCGTACACCCAAGCGCCAGCGGGGAGTGTTTGCAGTTGCTCAGGGGTCAAAGGACTGGCAGCCACATCGGGCGTCATCCCTAGGGGTGTCGTATTCACCACTAAATCGGCGTGGGGGAGATAGACAGGCAAGTCAGACCAGGGGTGGAGTTGGGCGGGGGGCATGACGGGTTGCTGGGGCTGGCGACTAAACACGTGAATGGCTGTGCAACCTATCTGTTGTAATCCCCAAACCACGGCCCGCGCCGCCCCCCCGTAGCCCAACACGACAGCCATTTCCCCAGACCAGCCCGCCAGGGGTTGCACAAAACCCAGGCCGTCGGTATTCGCCCCACACCAGCCCGATGCCCCGCGATACAGGGTATTGACGGCGCCAATCGCCTGGGCCGCCGGTGTCAGGTCGGTCACATATTGCATCACCCGTTGTTTGTGGGGAATGGTAATGTTCAACCCCAGCCATTGGGTGTGCCACAGGGCCGATAGCACCTCCCCCAGATGGTCAGCCGGCACTGGCAGGGCTACATAGCAGGCATCCACCTGGGCATGGGCCAAAGCGGCATTGTGCATCAGGGGAGAAAGGGAGTGGTGGACAGGGTCGCCCAAAACGGCAAGTAAGCGGGTGTGGCCAGTGATCATTCCTGCTGAAAACGGGGGAACTATCGGTCATAATAGCGGTGAACGCCGGGGAGGGCCGGGGCATGCAAGCAGGAGAAAAACTAGCCGGGCGCTATGTCGTCGTGAAAACCTTGGGTTCAGGCGGATTTGGCACGACCTACTTGGCCCGCGATACCCAGCGACCAGGACAACCCGCCTGTGTCGTTAAACACCTCAAACCCGACAGCCAGGACGAATTTGTGGTCACCACTGCCCGCCGGTTGTTCAATAGCGAAGCCGAGATTTTGGAAAAATTGGGCAAGCACGACCAAATCCCCTCTCTGCTGGCCTATTTCGAGCAAGATGGCGAGTTCTACCTGGTGCAGGAGTTTATCGAGGGTCATCCCCTGAGTCAGGAAATGCAAAAGGGCGTGCCTTGGCCCCAGGAAAAAGTGGTGCGGCTGCTGGCTGATGTCCTGACCACCCTCGATTTTGTCCACCGCAATGGCGTCATCCACCGGGACATCAAACCGGATAATTTAATCCGCCGTAAATCCGATGGCAAGCTAGTGCTGATTGACTTTGGCGCCGTCAAACAAATCCGCGACCCCCAGGCGGCAGCCCAACAACGGACAGGGGCCACGGTCGCCATTGGCACAGTCGGGTATGCCCCCGCTGAACAGGCCCAAGGGAAACCCCAATTCGCCAGCGATATTTACAGCCTGGGAATTGTGGCCATTTGCGCGCTCACCGGCAAGCAACCCGACCAACTGGAGAGTGACCCCCAAACTGGCGAACTGGTCTGGCGACCAGGGGTGCAGGTGAGTCATGCCCTGGGAACCGTCCTTGACCGCATGGTACGCTACCACTACAGCAAACGCTACGCCAACGCCGGGGAAGTGCTGGCCGCCTTGCGCAGTTTTCATCTGTTGGACACCCCGCCGCCCCCAACCCGTGTCTCTACTGTCACAGCGGCGGCACCAGCACCCACAACCATCCGTCGTCCCTCGCCGCCAACCCAGGTGACGCCACCGCCCATCTTCCATAGCGTGGTTTGGAAATACGGAGCCATCACGGCGGTCGCACTAATCGTGATTGGCCTTCTGAGTATTCCGTTCCAGGCATTGGTCAGCCAGCGCATCCGGCGCGTCGAACCCAGCCCAGCCCCCACGACACCCGTCGCCACTCCCAATCCTGAGGCTCAACCCATTGCCCGCACGATGGAAATTGACTTGCCACCCAACAGCACCTTTCAGACAGAACGAGTCCTCCAGACAGCAGAAACCCACCTCTACACCTTCAAGGCGAACCCCAACCCCGGCAGCGCTCCCTTGGAACTGGTGTTGGCTTTAACCGCTAGCGATCCTCTGCTCACAGCCCATCTCATCTACCCCAACCAGCAAGCGCAAGAAAATATCCGCGAAGGTACCTATAAGCTATCCCTGCCAGGCGTGTACGGGATCAAAATTGCCGGTGGCCGAGGCTCCTATCAACTCCAACTGCGTCTGGTGGCGCCGACTCCCGAACCCAGTCCCACACCCGAAGCAGAAGAAGAACCAACCAATCCCGTACTACGCGGGCGCTGAAGGGGGGCATTTCGTGTCAGGATCAACACAGCAACCCTCTAAAACCATCATGAGTCAGGAGTCTCCCTTTCAAGTCGGTCAAACGGTGCGGGTCAAAGCTCCCGTCGTGGTGTACCATCATCCCCAGTACAAGGGCAAACCCTATAATCTCCAGGGGCAAGTTGGCACAGTGGTGGAAGTGATCAAAACCTGGCAAGGTCGTCCCCTGACAGCCAACCTGCCGATTGTGGTGCAATTTGACCCTAAATTCAAGGCGCACCTCCAAGTGGAAGAATTGGAACCAGTCCCAGCCGATGGAGCGGACTAGCGACGCAAACAAAGGGCGGCCATTGCCCAGCCATAGCGACATACTCCCGCAACGGTGATGACAAAGCGCTGGGTAAGTTTGGATGTCTTCCGGGGCATGACCATGGCGGCCATGGTTCTCGTCAATAACCCCGGTGACTGGAACTACGTCTTGCCACCCCTCCGGCACGCCGCCTGGCATGGGTGTACGCCTACCGATTGCATTTTTCCCTTTTTCTTATTCATCATGGGGGTTGCTATCCCGTTGACCCGCCGGTTAACCCCTCAGCGCATCCTGCGGCGCACTGGCATTTTGATAGGGTTGGGATTACTACTAAACGGCTTTCCCACCTACGACTGGTCACGGCTACGCCTGTTAGGTGTCCTGCAACGGATTGGCCTGTGTTACCTAGGCGCCACGGTGGTGTACCAATGGACCCCGACCTGGCAACGTCGCGCCATTATGGTTAGCCTGTTGGTGGGTCATGCGCTGTTATTGACAGCCGTACCTGTACCTGGCGGTGGCATTGACCCGCTCACACCAACCGGAAATTGGGGCGCGTGGCTTGACCGCCAGATTTTTAGCCCACAGCATCTCTACCCCTTGGCTCCCTTTTTTGGTCAGGGCGACCCCGAAAGCCTGCTGGGGACGTTGCCGGCGCTGGTCACAGTGTTGTTAGGGCTGGAAGCCGGTCTCTGGCTGCAACGGGGCGGCTCCACGTCGAGCCTCGCGCTGGGGGGATTGAGCTTGCTGGTGCTGGGTTATGGCTGGGGGACGGTGTTGCCCTGGAACAAACCCCTGTGGACTGGTTCCTACGTGTTGTGGACGGGGGGGTGGGCCTGCCTCATCCTAGCTGGGTTATACGCCTGGGTCGAGGAACGCGGGCGACAGGGCTGGTGTTGGCCATGGGTCGTTTTGGGACGCAATGCCCTCGTGTTGTTTGTTGGAGCCGGTCTGCTAGGGCGGAGCCTGCGTTTTTATCGGGTCGGCGAAACGCCTCTGGTCACCTGGCTGTTTGAACAGGCTTTCTTGCCCTGGCTAGGGCCATGGTGGGGGTCGCTCGGGTTTGCCCTGGCGATGGTCGCGTTATGGTGGGTCGCCCTCTACGGCCTCGACCGCTGGGGCATCTGGCTGCGAGTCTAGTCACTCCTTGACTTCCTTGCGCAAATGGGGCGGCAGCTTGCTCGGTTCCGGCACAATCCACAGGTAAATCGTCCGCCCATCAACTTGCTGCACCTTATCCGGCTGCCATTCCCCCATATCAAAGGCGTGGGAGACAATTCGCGTTCCCGGTCGCAACCGTAACAACTTGGGACGCAGGCGTAAATTGACGCTCGGCAGCAAGTACATCGTAATTACAGTATATTTGCTCAAATCTGCGTCGAACAAGTTTTGCTGGATAATTTCGGCCCGGTCAGCGATACCAGCAGCTTCGATATTGCGGCGACTTTCGGCCACCAGGGCAGGGTCAATCTCGATGCCGACTGCTCTTTTTACCCCATGATCTTTGACAGCGCTGATGACAATGCGTCCATCACCGCTCCCCAAATCCACCAGCACGTCCTCACTATTGACATTTGCCAGTTTGAGCATGGCATCCACGACCGGTTGGGGCGTGGGGACGTAGGGAACGTCTTTAGCGACAAACTCAGTGACCTCGGATGGGGCTACTTCCGCTGGAGCCGGTGGGTCGGGCAAGGCCCGCAACGGCAGAACCACCCAGGGAACCATAGCCGCCACCCCCAGACCAATGCCGGTCAGCCAAAGCATAGATGTACGCGCCATCGGATACCACCTCCACACAAACGTCGTTGACCACATTACGCATGAACCGGGCAGAGAGGATTTAGGTCGATTTGGGCAGGAAACTGAACGGCAAGCCCACCGCCAGCACCCCCACCCCCACCAGCGCGCCAATGCCGGTGTAGGCCAGACTGGCGTAGAGCAGGTAGCCACAGGTGGCGCAAAACAGCAGCGGTGTCAGGGGATAGCCCGGCACTCGAAACGGTCGCACCCGGTCTGGTTCCCGCCATCGCAAACCGATGAGCGCTACGCCCGTCAACAGCATGAACAGCCAGAACACCGGCGCCGTGTAATCCACCATCGTGGCAAACCCCTTGCGGGTCACCGTCCCCAAGCCTACCAAAGCGAGACATACCACCCCTTGGAAAGCTAATGCAGCGACGGGCGAATCCCAGCGTTGGTTCCAGACGCCCAATCCCCGGAACAGGGAAAAATCCTGGCCCAGCGCGTAATTGGTGCGGGCGCCAGTGATCATGGTTCCTTGGATGGCTCCCAGCGCCGACAGGGCAATTAACCCGCTTGTCAAGGCCACCCCTGCCGGTCCAAACGTCTGGCGCATCAGTTCCGCTGCCACCGCTTGCGACGCCGCCATCCCGTTGAGACCCAACCCCCGCAGGTAGGCCCAATTCACCAGCAGGTATAACACTGTCACTAGGCCGATACCCCCTAGCAACACCCGTGGCATCGTTCGACGCACATGCCGCAACTCCGCTGAAATGTAGGCCGCCTCATTCCACCCACCGTAGGTAAACAAGACGAAAATCAAGGCCAGTCCCAGGTTAAACGTGGTCGTTGACGGTGTTGACTCAGACATGACACCCACAGCCCGCCAACCAGCCACCACCACCAGCAACAACCCTAGCACCTTGGCCCCACTCAACCCCGCCTGTAGCCATTTGGCCGGTTTCACCCCCAACCAGTTACAGCCGGTCAACAGGAGCACTACCGCCGCTGCATACCACGACGCGCTATAGTCCCCCAACCGCCACAACTGGCTGCAATAGTCGCCAAAGACAAAGGCTAGGAGCGCAATCGAACCCGACTGGATAACTGTCATGCGCGCCCAGCCAAACAAAAAGGCCAGTCGTGAGCCAAACATGCGGTCGAGATAGTGATAGACGCCGCCAGGATGGGGGTAGGCTGCGCCCAACTCCGCAAAACACAACCCACCCACCAACGATAGAAAACCACCCAACAACCACACTCCCAGCATCTGCCAGCCGCTGGTCAGATTGGCTGCGACCCACACCGGCGTTTCAAAGATACCCACACCGACAACAATGCCGACAATCAGCGCAATGCCATCCCAGGTCGTCAATTGGGGCCGCAGTGGGGTCGGTGCATTCATTCCCACCGCAGGACGAGTCGGGCTATCCGGTAGGGTCATGATTTAGTAACAAAAACGACGCAAAAGCTATCCGCTACGATAAGCGAGCCACTGTCTATTTGACAAGGCGCAATCCGTCTCTAGAACCGGTCAGGATCGAGATTTTGCTCAAAATGTTCCCGTTTCAGATAAATCGGAATAAACCGGTGGAGCGCAACCGTCTCCAACAGTACGAGAATTTGGGGTTGCGGCGCGACTAGAAACACCTGGCCCCCCAGCGCCTGTACTTGTTTACTGCAACTGACCAGCGCCCCCAGGCCCCTGCTGTCCATGAAATCCACCGCGCTGAGGTTAATCCCAACAACCTTGCTCTGGCCGCCCAGGCAATCCAAACACTGTTTCTTAAACGTTTCCGCCGTTGAGGTATCCAGACGGGTCAAGGGAATGTCTATTGGTTGCGGCGGCTGGCCGAATGATTCTCGGACCATCGGCGTAAATAAGATGCGCTCCATATGCTCCTTGGGACTAGCGCTCTAGTCAAAACGATAGTGCTTGCGAACGGGTTGGGTAATTTTCCACGTACATTGCAGACCTTTGGGAAAAACCACCAAATCACCGGCGCGCACAGTTACCGGTTCCCCATTCACCGGCGTTACCGTCACCTCTCCCGCCAGGAAATAACAGGTTTCTTGGGTTGTGTACGTCCATGGGAACTCTGACACTTCTTTTTCCCAAATCGGCCAGTTTTTAACGCCCAGCGCCTCCTGTTCAGCCGTGGCAATTTGACGTTTAATTTGAATCCCCTCTTTTGTCGTCAGACCTTCCATTACCCTTATTCTCACCTCCTCCCCGCGCTTGACACGTTTGACGTTTGAAAATACGTTAACACAAGACCAGGGGAGCAAGCCTGCCGCTTCAACAAAATTCAACATTCGCGAGGTTCATCAACTCTCAAAGTGGTCAACGACTTGGGCAAATGCTCGTGTGTCAATCCAAATGTCAGCATCGTAACTGCCGTTTTGACTAGTTGGGTACCAGTAGTAGTAATCCAAACCCACCTGATTGGCCAATATCCAGTAACAATCGCGCCGAGGTACATCGGGAAAAATCTCCAGAACTCGCCCACCCGGTTCACACCAGGCGATATTCGTTAAACCGGCCCCGTGCAAGCCGATAACATATTTTGCATTTCGGAATAAACTAATTTGCTCCGAGAAACTTAGATCTTCCAAGCAGTAAGCTGTATATCCGCGGCGAGTCAAATAGTCTAAAACTTGGTCTTCATTAGCAATTTTTCGCCTTTTGGCTTTTCTACGACTAATGTAAATTTTCTTATTACTAGACACATCGAGATTTTGCCGCGGCAAAAAGGAACTCCTTAAGAAATCTAAAATCCACCTCGGCTTTTCTCGAATATAGTTTGGTAGAACTACCAAAGGACATTTCAAGGAGTGACTGAACTTGGTATACATAATTTGCTCTTTGCTGATGCCTAAAATATCTAGAGTTATCTGTAGTTGCGGTAGGGGCTTATCAACCAGAAAGTAGTCAATCTTAGGCCAGATTGCTTCTTTCTGCATTAAATAGAATTTTGGCAAGATATCAAACAGCCAATGCCAATAGTTTATGCCACCACCGCCATCCGTCATGACTGCGATGGTGTGGTCTACTGCCCGAGTGGTTGGAAATTTAAGGTGCAAGGCTTCATTTTCTGCAACTGGTAGCCCACACTGGCGGGAGCTGTCATGAATGACGCGACCATCATGCGCGACAACACTGCCCATAGAACGATACGCTCTCAGAATGGTGCCCTCTGGTACGGTCAGCCAGTAGGTCTCAGGTATCTGCCGATGTGCTCGCTGGGAAAAGCAGGGGTGAATGTCGGTGTGAATGGTGTGCGGTAGCCTGTAAGTAACTTCATAACCTGGATAACAAACATGGTATTCTAAACCCGGTAATTGCCCGCAATAGTTTTGATAGTATTCCCAACTGGAAGCCCAATACCCTTTCGCTGGTATGGTTCCTAAA
>JANXAM010000043.1 GCA_025062155.1 Gloeomargarita sp. SKYB120
GACGGTCAAATTCGCGCCTTCAATGTGTTGTTAACGCGGATGCCTGCCAATTACTACAACCGCATCCAGTACCGGTTCTTAGACGCGCTGCGGGCGGTGAATCCCGCTTTAGAAGCGGTCGGCTGCGACTTAATCCGGGAATCAGGACATGTTTGTGTGTTTTACACCTTCGGCAACATTATGGAGTCGGTAGAGTGGGAAAGCCTCGTGCAGCCCATGATTCAAACCGATACGGACTGGGTTCATGGCGGTTATGCGGTAGCCAGTAGTTTGGGATGGGGCCGCTGGGAACTGGTGGAAATCGAAAGCAACCAGTTTTGCCGGGTGGCAATTGACGGTAACTACGAAACCAATTATTTCCTGGCCACCTATCCTAACAGCTCGACCGGTGCTTGTTTCTTTGCCCAGGGAGCTGTACCGGCCATGATGAACATCGTTTACCGGGGTCACATTGCCCAGAAACCAGTTCTCAACGAGACCCTGTATAACAACTTGTTCCGGCGAGCGAATCATTTCCGAGGCCAGGAGGTACGAGCGCGAGAAAAGGGCGACCCCTGGTGTGAATTCACAGCAACGGCTGCTTGAGATATGGAGTTGCACTTACTGCGACGGCGGGAATGCGGCAAGGGGTGGGCCTGGGATGTTGATTTGCCCCGTTCGCTCACCCTCACTGAACTGGCAGACCTGGCTAAGACCTGTGGCGGCACGTATCGCGTCTTTCATACCCTGGTCTGGGTGGAGTTGCCGGGAGGACGGATTGTGGCTTCTACGGTTGCACCCCGGATGACCTTGCGCCTGCGCCAACAGCATGATGCGGTTCTGGCCTATCTCCAAAGCCTGCCCGTCGCTGCGGATTCAGCTTGAGCAGTTGGCAGAAAGTAGCCCCTTTGGGTTAAGCCCGTTACACTGAGAGGAGATTCCACTCCCTAGGTATCCCCATGGCGAATCGGCTGATCCACGCCCAGAGTCTATATCTGCGCAAACACGGTCATAACCCAATTGATTGGTGGCCCTGGGGAGAAGAAGCCATTGCTACGGCTCGCCGCGAAAATAAACCCATTTTTTTGTCCATCGGCTATTCCAGTTGCCACTGGTGCACGGTGATGGAGGGGGAGGCCTTCTCCGACCCCGCTGTGGCCGCCTACCTGAACCAGTATTTTTTGCCGATTAAGGTGGACCGGGAGGAACGCCCCGATATTGACCACATCTATATCCAGGCGGTGCAGTTGATGATTGGCCAGGCGGGTTGGCCCTTGAATGTCTTTCTCGACCCCTATGACCTGGTGCCCTTTTACGGGGGAACGTACTTTCCCTTGACGCCCCGGTTTGGCCGGCCTGGGTTTCTGGAATTGCTGCAAGCGGTGCGCCAATACTACGACCAGCGCAAGGACCAGGTGCAGCAGGTGAAATCGCAAATCCTGGCGTACCTACAATCGCCCAATCAATTGCCAGCGGTGAGTGTACCGGACAAAAGCGCCCTAGAAAACGGCTACCGTAAGGTCACCAGCATCCTGAACTACGAAGGGCCGGGCAATTCGTTCCCGATGATCCCCTACGCTCAAGCGGTGTTGCAAGCCAGCCGGTGGAGTGGACCCTTGACAGCCGACCATCCGGCGGTGCGGCGAGGGATGAATCTGGCGCTGGGGGGCATTTTTGACCAGGTAGCGGGCGGGTGGCATCGCTATACCGTTGACCCGACCTGGACCGTGCCCCACTTTGAGAAGATGCTCTACGACAACGGGCTGATTCTGGAATACCTGAGCAACTTGTGGAGCGCCGGTGTGCAGATGGCTCCCCTGCGGCGGGCAGTCACAAAGACCGTGCAATGGCTGCGGCGGGAAATGCGGGCGGAAGCGGGGTATTTCTATGCAGCGCAGGACGCCGACAGTTTTGTTTCCCCCAGCGATGCCGAGCCAGAAGAGGGAGCCTTTTATGTGTGGCGGTATCAGGAGTTGGCCGCGTTATTAACGCCCGAAGAATTCGACGCCTTGAAGGCTGCCTTCGATGTCAGACCCCAGGGCAATTTTGAGGGCAAAATCGTGTTGCAACGCCTGCATGGACAGGATTTGGACCCGCAGGTGGAATCGGCGTTGACCAAATTGTTTATCCGTCGCTACGGCGCGCCCCCAGAAACCTGTCTCTCGTTCCCGCCCGCTGTAGATGCCCAGCACGCCAAAACTACCCCCTGGCCGGGTCGGATTCCCCCTGTCACCGATACGAAAATGATTGTCGCCTGGAACAGTTTGATGATTTCGGGATTGGCGCGGGCGGCCGTGGTGTTTCAGGAGCCAAGCTATGGCGAACTAGCGATCCAGTGCGCCGATTTCATCCGCCAAAACCAGTGGGTCAACGGCCAGTTTTATCGCTTGAACTACGACGGCCAGGTGGCGGTGATTGCTCAAGCGGAAGATTACGCCCTGTGGATCAAAGCCCTGCTGGATTTGCATCAAATGGCGGTGAGCCTGCTGGGAGGCGAGCGCGCGCCGGAATGGTTAGAGTTGGCGCAAATGTTTCAAAGGGCGTTTGATGCGGAGTATGCCTGTGAAAGCGGGGGTTATTACGCCACGGCGGCAACGGCGAGTGGGGATTTACTGGTGCGGGAACGGCCCTGCGAAGACAATGCCATTCCTTCGGCCAATGGGGTGGCGCTGACCAATCTGGTACGCTTGGCCTTGCTCACCGGCAATCTGAGTTACTTGGAACGAGCGGAGCGGGGATTGCAAGCGTTTGGCCAGCTTGTGCAAGTCGCGCCCCAGAGTTGCCCGAGTTTGCTGACGGCGTTGGACTGGTTTTTGCACCCGCTGGTGGTCAAGGCGCAACCGGATGTGTTGGCGGCCATCGGCTCGCGCTTTTTCCCAACGACGGTGTGGCAACCGGCGACCGAGATACCAGGGGTGGCGCTGGTGTGCCAAGGATTGACCTGCCAGGAACCGGCCACATCGCTCGAGATGGCGCTGCAACAATTGGCCCAGTATCAACTCTGAAAGCGGGAGACCCCCCAAGCCTGGTATAAGTTAAAGATGGCTTTTTTCGGGGGAGTGGTTGTGGAGGACCTGCAACAGGGGATTCAACGGAGTCAAACGCATCTGTTGTCGTTGCAATACCCAGAAGGTTTTTGGTGGGCCACGCTGGAATCCAATGTCACGATGACCGCCGAGTTGGTGTTGCTCTATGCCGTTTGGGGGATCAAGGAGCGACTGCCGCTGGCGAAAATTAAAACCTATCTTCTCAATCAACAACAGGCACACGGCGGCTGGGAACTCTACTACGGCGATGGCGGGGATTTGAACTGCACCATTGAAGCCTATATGGCGTTGCGGTTATTGGGCTGTCACCCCGACGAACCGGCGATGCAGCGAGCCAGAGAGGTGATTTTAAGTCGCGGCGGCGTCACTCGCAGTCGCATTTTTACCAAGTTAAATCTAGCCCTGATCGGTTGTTACGAATGGCAAGGGCTGCCATCCTTGCCCCCCTGGTTAATGCTGTTACCGCCAGGCGGTCCCTTTAGTATTTACGACATGTCCAGTTGGGCCAGAAGTAGCACCGTCCCCTTAATCATTGTCTTTGATAAAAAACCGGTGTATCCCCAGGGATTTACCTTGGATGAATTGTATGTGGAACCGCCCACTGCCCGCCGTTACGAACTGCCGCAAAAAGGCGATTGGTCGGATGTATTTGTGTGGCTGGATTGGGGCTTGAAATGGGCGGAAATGTTCGGTTTGACGCCGTTTCGGCAAGAGGGACTGGCCGCTGCGGAAAAGTGGATTTTGCAACGCCAAGAGGAAACGGGGGACTGGGGCGGCATCCAACCGGCGATGGTGAATTCACTGCTGGCGTTGCGCTGCCTGGATTACCCGCTAGAAGAACCGGCGGTGGTGCGGGGCTTCCGGGCGGTAGAGAAATTCTGCGTGGAAAGCGAAACCGAATACTGGATGCAGCCCTGCGTGTCGCCGGTGTGGGATACGGCCTTGACCATCCGCGCACTGGTGGATAGTGGGTTAGAGCCGGACCATCCGGCGCTGGTGCGGGCGGGGCAATGGCTGCTGCAGAAGCAAATTCTCAATACCTATGGGGACTGGGCGGTGAAAAATCCCCAGGCGCGACCGGGAGGCTGGGCGTTTGAATTCGACAACCGTTACTACCCCGATGTGGACGATACGGCGGTGGTGGTGATGGCCCTGAGCCAAATTCGCTTGCCCAACGAAGCCGAAAAACAGCAAGCTATCCGGCGGGCGGTGGATTGGATTGTGGCCATGCAATGTAAAAACGGGTCGTGGGGCGCCTTTGACAAAGACAACGACCAGGATTGGCTCAATTACATTCCCTACGGCGATTTGCAGGCGATGATTGACCCAGGGACAGCCGATGTCACGGCCCGGGTGCTGGAAATGGCCCGTTATCCAGGGGTTCCCCCTCTCCCACCCGTGGTCAAGCAACGGGCGTTGGATTACCTGTTGCAGGTGCAGGAGCCGACGGGCAGTTGGTTTGGCCGCTGGGGCGTGAATTACATCTACGGAACCAGTGGGGTGCTGGCGGCGCTCCAAGACGAACCCCAGGCGCAACGGGCGCGAGAACGGGCGGTGACCTGGTTGCTGGCGCACCAAAATCCCGACGGCGGTTGGGGCGAAACTTGCCGCAGTTACAACGACCCATCGCTGCAAGGCCAAGGGGATAGCACTGTTTCCCAAACCGCTTGGGCCATTTTGGGATTATTGGCGGCGGGCCAGGGAACGCATCCGGCAACGGGACGCGGGATTGCCTATCTACTCGCGCAACAGCAACCCAACGGGGCCTGGCAGGAGCCATGGTTCACCGGCACCGGGTTTCCCCGGCATTTTTACCTGCGCTATAACTTGTACTATCAGCACTTCCCGCTCATGGCCCTAGGACGCTACCAGCGGCAGGTGGGGCAGGGCTAGGACAACCCCGGTTTTTCCGCTATACTTGGCGCTAATGGTATGGTGTGTGTAGTGGTGGAAAGGAGTTGAGCGGATGGATTTGCGCCGGGGTGCTTTGGAACTACTGAAAGAGACCAGTCGGACGTTTTTTATTCCCATCAGCGGCTTGCCTGCGGGTTTGCAAGAAGCAGTGACTTCCGCCTATCTCTGCATGCGGGCGATTGACGAAATCGAAGACCATCCTGACTTGGACAGTGAAACGAAGGTGAAATTGCTGCGCTCCGTGAGTTTAACCCTAGAGGCGGCAACCGATACCTTTGCGGTGAACGATTTATCCCTGGCGCTGGCGGTGCATCAGACGCCCTTGCCGGAGGTGACGGTGCGCATTGGCGAATGGGCGTTGCTGGCTCCGCCAACAATTGCGCCGCGGATTTGGGATGCGACAGCGGCGATGGCGGACCGGATGGCCTACTGGGCGTCCTGTCACTGGCGGATTCAAACGGAAGCGGACCTGGATCGTTACACCTTTGGCGTTGCAGGGGCGGTAGGGTTGCTCTTGTCGGATTTGTGGGCCTGGTACGACGGCACCCAGACGAATCGCTCCCTGGCGATTGGCTTTGGGCGGGGGTTGCAAGCTGTCAATATCTTGCGCAATCAGGCGGAAGACCAGCGACGCGGGGTCAACTTTTTCCCAGATGGGTGGGGGAAAGCAGAGATGCACGCCTATGCCCGCCGCAATCTTGCTCTGGCGGATGCCTATAACGCAGCGTTACCCCCAGGACCGGCGCTGGATTTCTGTAAAATTCCCCTGGCGCTGGCCCATGCCACCTTAGAAGCCCTGGAACAAGGTCAACCCAAACTGACGCGCAGTGCGGTCATGGCGGTAGTGGCCCAGGTCACTGGTCGAAGTCGTTGAGCTATACATGGCGCGAAGCCCCTTTGTTGATAACAGACAATGGTCAAATCGCAGGGTACGTATAGGCCACTTACGCTTTTGAGATCACATAGCTTGTCCTGTCATCGCTCCGCTCACCTAAAGTAGCCTGGCTGAGGGAGTTTTACATTTTATTTCATTTCAAATTATGAAGTTTTATGTGGAAATGGCAAGGAACGCTTGCCCTGCTCCTAGGTATAAGGTGCGACCCTGGATGCCAGCAGACGCATGGGGAGTCCTTTCAATGTTGATCTTGTCATGGGAGCAGGTCGAACCCTGGGGAGCCGATTACGACCAAGCTGACTACCTGCAAGTGCTCGGGCGGTGGTTTGTGCGGGGGGAATCCTTTGGGTTGCACCAGGAAGCGACGGCGAAAAAAGTATGTCAAAAGCGGCTGGATACGACGAGTCAACCGTTCTGCCTGCTGGTGAAATCGCCGGACCGCATTACGCTCTGGCATGAAACGTTGGAGGCACCCCAACTGCCGGCCCAAGCTGACGAAAATAAGCAACCAGTGCGGAAGTTTCGGGGACAGGTAGTACAAACGATGGTGTTGCCAACGCCTGCGGGTGAACCCGTCCCCAAGCGGTACCGGGGTCAGGTCGTGCCAACCACGCCCGCATCTCAAACGCCTGAGACTGAACCGGCACCCAAGATGTACCGGGGACAGGTGGTGCGCCCCTGCGGTTGCAAGGCGTAGCCCCGTTCTGGGTTTTTCGGTTGTCCCATAGACCAATTAAAGTGGTCTAGCAGGCTGTTAACACAACCATCATCCCACCAGTCAAGCTTAAGCCGCCTTGTAGTAATCCGGTTCGTTGCCCGGCTTCCACTTGATATTGCAACCGAGGCTTGCCTTTTGGTCTGGGGACACCGGTTGACCGCTCAACACCGCATCAATGGCGGCCCGCAGGTCCTTCCCCGTCACAGGCAAATCGTTTCCAGGGCGGCTGTCATCAAATTGCCCGCGGTAAACCAGTTTCCGCTCCCGGTCAAACAGGTAGAAATCGGGGGTGCAGGCGGCGCGATAGGCTTTGGCCACTTCCTGGGTTTCGTCGTAGCAAAAGGGAAATGTAAATCCTAGCTCCTGCGCCATTTCCTTCAGAGATTCGGGGCGGTCGTCGGGGTATTTCTCCGCATCGTTGGAGCTAATGGCCACAATGCCAATATCTTTGTCTTTGTAATCCTGACCCAATTTCGCCAGTTCGTTTTGAATGTGTTTGACGTAGGGACAGTGGCGGCAAATAAACATCACCAGCAGGGCGGTTTTGTCAGCAAACGTGCTCAAGCTAATCGTCTTACCGGTCACCACATCGGGCAGAGCAAAATCCGGCGCCGGTGTTCCCAAATCCAACATTGTGGAAGGCGTGCGAGCCATCGTCCAACCTCCTAAACCCGTCGCTTCGCTTTCATTATGCCGGTTCGGGGGACGGGACGCCAGGACGTTGCAAGGGAAACCCCAGTTGCTCCCGCTGTTGCAAGTACAGTTGGGCCACTTGTCGCGCCAGATGGCGAATCCGCGCAATGTAACGGGTGCGCTCAGTCACAGCCATCACGCCCCGCGCCTCCAACAAGTTAAAGGTGTGGGAGCATTTCAACACGTAGTCCAGCGTGGGAGTCACCAGGTTTTGGGCTAGCAGTTGCTGGGCCTCTTTCTCGTACAGAGTAAAGAGTTGAAACAGAATTTGCGGGTCGGCGGCCTGGAAATTGTAAGTGCACTGCTCTACTTCGCTGTGGCGGTAAAGGTCCCCGTAGGTTACCTGGTCATTCCAGCGAATGTCCCAAATCGTGTCCACATTTTGCAAGTACATAGCGAGGCGCTCTAACCCGTAGGTGATCTCCACCGAAACCGGTTGGCAATCAATACTGCCGCACTGCTGGAAGTAGGTGAACTGGGTAATTTCCATACCGTCGAGCCAGACCTCCCAGCCGACCCCCCAGGCCCCAAGGGTGGGGGATTCCCAGTTGTCCTCCACAAAGCGGATGTCGTGTTCTTCGGGGGGAATACCCAACGCCCGCAATGACGCCAAGTACATGTCCTGAATGTCAGCGGGTGAGGGCTTGATGAGCACCTGGTACTGGAAATAGTGCTGCAACCGGTTGGGGTTTTCACCATAGCGGCCATCGCCCGGTCGCCGGCAAGGTTCCGCGTAAGCCACCGCCCAAGGTTCCGGCCCCAAGGCCCGCAAAAAGGTGTGGGGACTCATAGTGGCGGCACCCTTTTCCAGGTCGTAGGGCTGGACGATCAAACACCCCTGTTGGCCCCAAAATTGGTGCAGCGCTGCAATCAAGTCCTGAAAATTCACCGGCTGTGCCCTCCCCATCTTGTGTCTATACTGAAGGGTTGTGGGTTCCCCTGGCAAGATGACCCGCCCGAAATTAGTCGTTCTCGACGACGACCCCACCGGTTCCCAAACCGTTCACAGTTGCCTGTTGCTGCTGCGCTGGGACCCCACAACCCTGCAAACTGCCTGGACGGATGCGTCGCCCCTGTTTTTTATCCTGGGGAATACCCGCGCCCGCCCGCCGGAGATGGCCGCCCAAGTCACCCGCGAGATTTGCCGGAGTTTGCGCCAGGTGACGGGGGAAAACCTTTTGGACCATGCCCTGGTGATCAGCCGGTCCGATTCCACGCTGCGGGGGCATTACCCCTTGGAAGTGGATGTCCTGAACGAAGAACTGGGGCCGTTTGACGGGCATTTGCTGATTCCGGCGTTTATTGAAGGGGGGCGCATCACCCGCGACAGCGTGCATTACCTGCTGGTGAATGGGCAACCGGTGCCCGTGAATCAAACAGAGTTTGCCAAGGACTCGGTGTTTGGCTACCCGTCGGCCTATCTCCCCGCCTACGTGGAGTACAAAACGGGAGGACGTATCCGGCAAGACCAGGTGGTGCGCGTGACGCTCGCACACATTCGCTCCGGTGCTCTGGATGAATTGCTCCTGGGATTGCAGCACAACGCCTGCGCGGTCGTGGACGCCGAAACACTGGCGGATTTGCAGCAAGTTGCTCAAGCGCTCTATCGTGCCCATGCGCAAGGCAAACGGTTGTTGTTGCGCGCAGCCGCTGGGATTGTCAGCGCCCTGGCCCAGTTGCCGCCTCAACCGGTAGCGCCCGAGGCCATGTCCACCTACGTGCAGGGGAAATTACCTGGTGTGGTGGTCGTCGGGTCCCACGTGCGGCTTTCGACGCAACAAGTGGAACATCTGTTGCAACAGTCAGGGGTCCAGGGGATGGAACTGCCGATTCAAGCGTTGTGTACCGGACAAACGCCCCAGCAAGTGGTGGCACAGGTGATGCCGGCAGTGACCCAGGCGTTGCACCAGGGCTTAATTCCAGTGGTTTACACCCCCCGCCAGGAACTCACCTTCCCCGACCAAGCGACGCGCTTGCAGTTTGGGGCGCAGGTGGCTCAAACGACCGCCCTGCTGGTGCAGCAGTTGCCCCCGGAGATTGGCTTTCTCGTGAGCAAGGGGGGCATTACGTCCAACGAAATCCTGAGTCACGGCTTGGAACTCACCGCCGTGCGGCTGCTTGGTCAAATTCTCCCCGGCATCAACGTCATCCGTACTCCGGCGAACCACCCGCGTTTTCCCCACCTTCCAGTAGTGATTGTCCCTGGGAATGTGGGCGGTCCCGACGCCCTGAGCACCATTGTCCAGCGGCTAGCCCCCCGGCAATCCTAGACCCTCCGTGATTTCGTCCATCTTGCGCTTCATGGTGGCGGTGGATTCGTCGTAGGCGGCCCGCAAGGCGCTATAGACTCGTTGGGAGAGTTCCTCGGCGGTTTTTTCTAGGGCGGCTGGGGCAATTTCCACCCGGCGGGGTTCCTGGTTACCGCTGAGCACCACCTTCACCAGCCCATCGGCATCTTGCCCGACAATTTCCATTGCATCCAATTCCTGCTGCATTTTCAGGGCGTCTTCCTGCACCTTTTGGGCCTTCTTCAGGGCATCAGCTAACTCCTTCATCTTGCCCAGCCCAAAGCCGAACCCTTTCCCCTGCGTCATGTGTGCCTCCAAGCGATTCCCAGTCCCAGCCTACCACAGAACCGCCAATGCTACGATAAATACTACTGAGCCGGTCGTGGACGCGCCCATGCTGAAACTTCTGTTTGGCGACCCCAACCAACGTCGTATCAACCAGTACAAGCCGATTGTGACTGAAATCAACCTGCTGGAGCCGGAGATGGAAAAACTCTCCGACGAGCAGTTACGGGGCAAAACGGCGGAATTCCGGCAGCGACTGGAACGGGGCGAAACCCTAGAGGACTTATTGCCCGAAGCCTTTGCCGTCGTGCGGGAAGCAGGGAAACGGGTGCTGGGGATGCGCCATTACGATGTCCAGCTTCTGGGGGGCATCGTCCTCCACGAGGGCCAGATTGCCGAGATGAAAACCGGGGAAGGCAAAACCCTGGTGGCGACTCTACCGGCCTATCTCAACGCCCTGACCGGCAAAGGGGTGCATATCGTCACAGTTAACGATTACCTAGCGCGGCGGGACGCGGAATGGATGGGGCAATTGCACCGGTTTTTGGGGTTGAGCGTGGGGTTGATTCAACAGGGCATGGACGCCAGCGAGCGCCGGAAAAACTACGCCTGCGACATTACCTACGCCACCAACAGCGAAGTCGGGTTCGACTACCTGCGAGACAACATGGCCACCAGCCTGGAGGACGTGGTGCAGCGGCCCTTCCACTACTGCATCATTGATGAGGTGGACTCGATTTTGATTGACGAAGCCCGTACGCCTTTAATCATTTCCGGCCAGGTGAGCGACCCGGAAGAACGGGAGAAAAAGTACATCAAGGCAGCTTGGGTGGCGTCTCAACTCAAGCGAGATGAACACTACGAAGTGGACGAAAAAAACCGGAATATCCTGCTGACGGATGAAGGGTTTTTAGAAGCGGAAAAACTTCTCGGCGTCCAGGACCTCTACGACCCGGAAAATCCTTGGGCGCACTATGTGTTTAACGCCATCAAGGCCAAGGAACTGTTTATCAAAGACGTCCACTATATCGTCCGCAACGATGAGGTGGTGATTGTGGACGAGTTTACGGGGCGGGTGTTGCCAGGACGCCGCTGGAGTGATGGATTGCACCAGGCCATTGAAGCCAAAGAGGGCGTTCCCATTGAACCGGAAACCCAAACCTTAGCCAGCATTACATATCAGAATTTGTTTTTGCTCTATCCCAAGCTAGCGGGGATGACGGGAACGGCCAAAACCGAAGAAGCGGAATTCAGCAAAATTTACAAGCTGGAAGTCACAGTGATTCCCACCAACCGCCCCAATATCCGCAAGGATTTGCCCGACGTGGTGTACAAAACCGAAACGGCCAAGTGGCTGGCGGTGGCGGAAGAGTGCGCCCGGCAATACGCCATTGGGCGACCGGTGCTGGTGGGAACCACCAGTGTGGAAAAGTCGGAACTGCTGTCAGCCCTGCTGCACGAGCGCGGCATCCCCCACAACCTGCTCAACGCTAGACCTGAGAACGTGGAACGGGAGGCGGAAATCATTGCCCAAGCGGGTCGCAAGGGCGCGGTGACAATTGCCACAAACATGGCGGGGCGCGGGACGGACATCATCCTGGGGGGGAACGCCGAATACATGGCCCGGTTGAAAATGCGGGAGTATTTCATGCCCCGGCTGGTGCGGCCCGAAGAGGATGACGGGTTAAACGTGCTGGCGTCTTTGATGGGACAACGGCGCAGTGGCGGTGTGGGTTTCGGCACTGGCAAAAGGGTCAAAACCTGGAAGGCGTCCCCCAACATCTACCCGGCGGAACTTTCTCCTGAGGCCGAACGCGCACTGAAGGCGGCGGTGGATTTCGCGGTGCAAGTCTATGGCGAGCAGAGTTTGCCTGAACTAGAGGCGGAAGAAAAAATCGCGATTGCGTCCGAAAAGGGTCCGACGGATGACCCGGTGATTGCCCGGTTGCGCGAGGTTTATACGATGATTCGCCAGGAGTACGAGGTCTATACCAAAGCAGAGCACGACGAGGTGGTGAAGCTGGGGGGGCTGTACGTCATCGGCACCGAACGGCATGAATCTCGGCGTATTGACAACCAGTTGCGGGGACGGGCGGGACGGCAAGGGGACCCTGGCACCACGCGCTTTTTCCTGAGTTTGGAAGACAACCTGTTGCGCATTTTTGGTGGGGAACGGGTCGCGGCGCTGATGAACGCCTTTCGAGTAGAAGACGACATGCCCATTGAATCGCCCCTGCTCACCCGGTCCCTGGAAAACGCCCAAAAGAAAGTGGAAACCTACTACTACGACATTCGGAAACAAGTGTTTGAATACGACGAGGTAATGAATAATCAACGGCGGGCCATTTATGCTGAACGGCGCCGGATTTTGGAAGGGCGGGATTTGAAGGAACTGGTGATTCAATACGCTGAAAAAACCATTGATGACATTATTGCCGCCTACATCAACCCCGATTTACCCCCTGATGAATGGAACCTGACGGGCTTGGTGGATAAAGTTAAACAGTTTGTCTATCTGCTGAGTGACCTGGAGCCGAAGGATTTACAGGATTTAACCCTGCCAGAAATCCAAGCCTTTTTACACGAGCAGGTACGCACCGCTTACGACATGAAAGAGGCCCAAATCGAACAAATTCGCCCAGGATTGATGCGGGAGGCTGAGCGCTTCTTCATCCTGCAACAGTTGGACAACCTGTGGCGGGAGCATTTGCAACAGATGGATGCCTTGCGCGAGTCGGTGGGCCTGCGCGGCTACGGTCAGCAAGACCCCTTGATTGAGTACAAAATTGAAGGCTACGAACTCTTCCAGGACATGATGACCAACATCCGCCGCAACGTAGTCTATGCCCTATTCCAATTCCAACCGCAAGTCCAACCGGTGGCGGGTTGATGCGTTGTTAGACGCGCGGGAAATCTTTCGACAAGCCTGCGAGAATCGCTACACCTGGGATGCCCAGTTTCCCGGTTATCAAGCGGATGTGGTCTGGCAATCCGGTGAGGAAACCCTGCAGGCGCACGTGCGGGTGCATCGCGATTTATCGGTGATAGTGGAAAAGTTAGACGCTGACCACCCGGTGTACGGGGAACTTGTAGGCTTGATGCGAGAAGTGGTGGCCCACCGGCAACGGCGGGATTTCCAGGCGGATTATGGTTTGCACCCGTTTACAGCAAAGGCACCGCTCCCCAACGGTGCTGTACCAATTCAGGTGCAGGATTCCCACTACCTCGTGTGGGGGCCGGTGATCACCCAAGTGCAACGGGTGGTGGATAACCAGTTGTGTACGGTGGACGCCCTATCGGTGGAGCAAACGGCTGAGGGCTACTTCCCCCTGCATTACTGTGTGCAGATGCGCGATGTCACGACGGGACAAGAGCAAAAGACGGTAGATGTTTGGGAACGCCATGTCCGGGTGGGAGGCTACTATCTCTTGCAAGAACGGCAACAACGGGTAACGCAGGATGGCAAGATAAGGGAAGTGACGATTACTTTCCATAACCTGAAGTTGCTGGCCGATGGGGAACCATGATCATGCGTGCGATGATTGAATGGGATGAAGAAGCGCAGGCCTACCCGGCAACCTGTCTAAAATCGAACTTTGTCTCCTCCTCCGGCGATACCCAGGAAGCAGCGATTGCTAATCTACAAGAAGCTACTAAACTGATACTCGAACCACTACCGGAGTCCCTGAAGTGATGAATCCGTTAGGTTACCTGAGTAGAAAGCTCAGAGAAGGAACAAGTAGATTTATGGATGCAGTGAATACTAACGTAAGAAGCATGCCCCTAATTATGGATATTGGTATGCATGAAGGAGAGGATACTTTTTTCTATCTGAGAAAGGGATTTCGAGTTGTTGCCGTTGAAGCGAACCCACTTCTTGTTAGTAAAGTTCAGACAAAACTAGCATCCTATATTTCCACAGGTCAACTCACTATTGAACCGATTGCCATAGGTCCGAAGGATGGAGAGATTACTTTTTATGTGAACTTAGATAATGATCAGTGGAGTAGCTTAAAAAGAGAGTGGGGCACAAGAGATGGCACTCGTTATCAAGAAATTAGTGTCCCTTGTCGCCAACCGCAGTACCTTTTTCAAAAGTATGGGATGCCGTACTATCTAAAGGTTGATATAGAAGGGAATGACATTGATGTTGTACGCGCTCTTCATGACTTTCGAGAGCGCCCACGTTATATTTCGATAGAGGAAAATCAGGCATACTACTTTGCCGAGCTCTGGTCGGTAGGCTGTCGTTCCTTTAAGCTTGTAGACCAGAGAAACTTACACAAATTGAAATGTCCAAATCCACCACTTGAAGGTTTATATGTGGATGCTACATTTGGTAGTTGTAGCTCCGGACCGTTTGGGGAAGAGACCCCTGGGGAATGGCTTAACTTTGATTTGGCACTAGAAACCTACTTTACAACAGTGCGCTCCCCAACAAAGGGGTATTTGGCTGGTTATTCTTGGTTTGATATACATGGACGTTTTGAATGAACAGTTCTCTTTTCTCTAACCTTCTACTGTAAATTCTTATGCCCTTTCCTGATTCCCCACCTGCTGAAGGCGACTGGGAACTTGCCAACTACGACTACCCCTTGCCCACCGGGTAGTCCTATTCTTGTAATGGTTAAAATAGGTGTCGTTGGATTTGGGTGAAGCCATGAGTACAATTACTTGCCCCCGTTGCCAGTCTCAAAATATTGTGAAGTACGGTCGTATCCATAATGGAGAACAGCTATCGGCAATTTACGCCTGAAG
>JANXAM010000044.1 GCA_025062155.1 Gloeomargarita sp. SKYB120
CGGACATCAATTTTGGATTGGTGTCAGATAATTCTGGATTGTACAGAGAAGCCCGTGACGAGGATTGAACTCGTGGCCTCACCCTTACCAAGGGTGTGCTCTACCACTGAGCTACACGGGCGCGGTGGTGGGCCGGGCTGGATTCGAACCAGCGTAGGCAGAGCCAGCGGATTTACAGTCCGCCCCCATTAACCACTCGGGCACCGACCCAGAAGAGCATCAGGGTTTTATCCTATCACATTCGCCAGCTCGTCCGACTAGCATGGTATATTAAAGGGTCTTGATGCTTGTTCAGTCCCAAAAACAGCGATGGAACTCAGTGAACTGAAGCGACAAATTGACGACCTACGCGCGCGCCTGGGCCATGCCCGGGACTACCTTTGACCCGGCAGCGTTGACGGCCCGATTGCGTGACCTGGAACAGGCGGCGGGTCAAGCGGATTTCTGGAATGACCCAGAACGCGCTCAAACGACGCTACAAGCCCTTAACGATACCAAAACCCGCCTGGAGCAACTCGGACGCTGGCAACAGCAACTCGAGGACTGTCAAGCCATTGCCGAACTGTTGGCGCTGGAAAGTGATGAGGCGCTCTGGGCAGAAGCCACCCAAACCCTTGCCCAACTCGACCGGGAACTCAACCGCTGGGAACTGGAGCAACTCCTGGCCGGTCCCTACGACCAGGAGGGAGCGGTGGTGACGATCAACGCCGGCGCTGGGGGAACCGACGCGCAAGATTGGGCGGAAATGCTCCTACGCATGTACACGCGCTGGGGCGAACGCCAGGGTTACAAGGTGCGCTTGACCGACTTATCCGAAGGGGAAGAAGCGGGCATCAAATCGGCGACGCTGGAAATTGAAGGGCGCTACGCCTACGGCTATCTCAAAGGGGAAAAGGGAACGCATCGGCTTGTGCGTATTTCACCCTTCAACGCCAATGGCAAGCGCCAAACCAGTTTTGCCGGGGTGGAAGTAATGCCCATCCTACCGGACCAGACCATCTCGGAAGTGGAAATCCCCGAAAGCGATTTGGAAATCACCACGTCTCGGTCAGGCGGTAAAGGTGGTCAAAACGTCAACAAGGTCGAAACCGCGGTGCGGATTGTTCACATTCCCACCGGCTTATCTGTGCGCTGTACCCAGGAGCGCTCTCAACTGCAGAATAAACAAAAAGCCCTAGCGATTCTGAAAGCCAAGTTGCTAGTGATTATGCAGGAACAACGCTTGCAGGAAATTGCCCAGATTCGAGGGGATGCAGTGGCAGCTACTTGGGGAAATCAAATTCGCAACTACGTCTTTGACCCCTACCGACTAGTGAAGGATGTGCGCACCAAAGTCGAAACGTCCGATGTCGAAGGGGTACTCAACGGAGATTTGGACTTGTTTATCCAGAGTTATTTGCGCCAGGGCGGTGCGGCCTAAGTAACAGAGACGATTGCAGATTGAGATTGATAAGGGCAAGTGGAATGTTAGGGCAAGGCTATAATCTGCATAGGTGCATAATCTGATGACGGCGATGAATTTATGGGCTGAGATAGCGCGGACATTGGCGCCTCCGGGTTACAAGCGCTTGGCCGGCACGTTGGTGCGGCAATTGACAACTAAACCGGCGCGACCATCGCCCGAATCCCTCGTTCGGGACCAATTAGCCCAAACAATCCCTGGCAGCCAAACGGAAGTTTCCACACCCTATGGCCGCATTGATATTCTCACGCCTACGGAAGTGATTGAAGTCAAGCGAGCCGCCCAGTGGAAACAGGCGATGGGTCAGGTGCAAATCTATGCGCAGGTGTACCCTCATCACCGGCCCCGCATTCACTTGTTCGGTCCTGTCAAAAATAAAACTTTAATCCGCAAAACCTGTCGCGCAAGAGGTATTCGTTGTACGTTTGCCGAGGAGTGAACCAGCGCTAGATGTCCTAGAGCAAGACTTCCAGCAATCCATACATTTCGTTGCTCCGCAGGGCCGGTTTTTGGAGCGATGAGTTGTGGCTAGGGGGCAGATAACTGGAGAATGCTTGAAAATGGACATGCAAGATGCGCCCCCCAGTGGTTTATCCTGAGCATTAATCCTGAACTGCTACTGGCATGAAGCTAGGTGATTTGTTGACGGCAATTGCGCCTTATCTACCGCCCTTAGACTGGCGCGACCCCCTGTTTGCTCAACCTGTAACTGGTATCACCTGCGATTCTCGTGAATGTGGGCCAGGGATGGTGTTTGTCGGGTTGCCGGGGACGCGCGTAAATGGAGGTGATTTCTGGCCCGAAGCCCTGGCGAAGGGGGCGTCCGTTGCGTTGGTCACGCCTCGACCGGACATACCCCCCCAGGTGATTCCCGTAACCCATATCACGAAAGCCTGTGGGGAACTAGCGGCGGCCTTTTACGGTTATCCGCGCAACCGGCTGAAACTGGTCGGTGTTACCGGCACCAACGGCAAAACCACGACGACCCATTTAATTGAGTTTTTATTGCAACAGACGCAGGGGCCAACGGCGCTCCTGGGTACCCTGTACTACCGCTGGCCGGGGCATCAACAAACGGCCCTGCAGACGACACCAGGCGCCGTCGAGTTGCAACGCGATTTGGCGCAGGCGGTGCAAGCGGGTTGCCAAACGGTGGTGATGGAAGTGAGTTCCCACGCGCTGGCCCAGGACCGGGTGGCGGGTTGCCAGTATGATGTGGCGATTTTCACCAACCTGACCCAAGACCACCTGGACTTTCACCTGACCATGGAGAACTATTTCCGGGCCAAGGCGCGACTGTTTGAACCGGACTTGTTGCGGGGCCGGGCCATTGTCAACCGGGATGACCCCTATGGCCGTCGTCTTATTGCCGCCCTGCAGCAGTTGGAGTGGCCCCTGTGGACTTACAGTGTAACTGGGCAACCGGCGGATTTGTACGTTCAACAGGCGCACTACAGCGCCCAAGGCATTACCGCCCGCATTGCGACTCCCCAAGGAGAAGGAACTCTGACGGTGCCATTAATCGGGGCGTTTAACCTGGCGAATACCCTGGCGGCGGTGGGTGCAGCGTTACACCTGGGCGTGACCTTAGACCAAATTGCCCAGGCATTGCCCCAGTTTCCAGGGGTGCCGGGGCGCATGGAGCGCGTGCAAGTCAGTCCTGACCAGGACATCAGCGTGGTAGTGGACTACGCCCATACCCCCGATGGCTTGGAAAATTGCCTGCGGGCGATGCGACCGTTTGTGAGCGGGCGATTGATCTGCGTCTTTGGCTGCGGCGGCGACCGAGACCGGACCAAACGCCCCCAGATGGGCAAAATTGCAGCGGAGCTGGCCGATGTGGTGGTGGTGACATCTGATAACCCCCGCACCGAGGACCCGCAGCAGATTATTCAAGATATCTTGGCTGGGATACCCTTTACGCCGCTGGTGTGGGTGCAGCGGGACGAGGCAATTCACCAGGCGATTCAAATGGCGCAACCGGGCGATGGGGTGATGATTGCCGGCAAGGGCCACGAGGATTACCAGATTCTTGGCACCACCAAGGTTCCTTTTGACGACCGGGAGCAGGCGCGTTTGGCTCTGAAACGACGGTTGGGATTGCCTACTTGACAAGCGATACGGCATCGAGTTCTGGCAAAGCGAGCGTCGGGGGAAGCCTGCGCCCTGCCCGCCACCAGCAAACAAACGCCGGGATCACGCCTAACACGACACCCAACCCAATGGGAATCCAGTAACGGCTATCGAGCAAACTTACGCTGATCACTGCCCCGAACAGGTAGTTCACTGTGTAGATCACCAGCGGCACCGTTAAATCCCAGCGGTTGAGCACCAGGGGTTGCCCCCGCCACAGCACAGCCGCCAGGGTCATAAACAGGCCGCCCGTGCCCACCCAACCCGCTAGATTCCGGTAGGGCATCCCAAAGAAGGCGCCCGCTTCGTGGAATTGCCAGAAGGGCACGGGGGTTTGACTCATGGCCGGGTCCAGCGCCAAGTCCCAGGCTACCAGTAGCATCGCTCCCCCCATCACCGCGCCAGCCAGGCGTAACCAGCGTTGTCGCAGCCCTTGCAATCCCCCATAGACCAGCACAAAACAGGCCAGACCCATATAGAACCAGGACAGAGGAATCGTAAACGGCACCAGCCCGGCAATCTTGTACCCCAGCCCGTCCAGATAGCCGTAGCGCCCAAAGGGAAAACCCGTACTCGTGCCCAGTAGCTCACTGCTCAAGGAAACCAGCACCGCCGGTAACAAAAATCCCAAGAGCAACCGCGGCCCCAGCACGCGCCAGCCATAGAGCACCATCGCCAGCGCCCCCAGCAGGATATACACCACGCCCCCACCGGCCATACTCCAGGCGAATAACCGCTGCCCCGCTGCCGGCAACGCCAACACCCATTCGGGATGGGGTAACACGCCCACCAAGCCCGCCACTCCAAACACCATCGCCCCCACGTGCGCCGTCACCGCCAGCCGTTCCCATCGTTCATTCAGGGTCATAACACATCCCCGCCCACAACCAGACCATTCTTTATTAGTTTACAAATCTTTAAGAGTTTTTCTCAGGCAACTGTGCCACGAAACAGGCCTTGGGGTCGCACCAGCAACACCAGCATCATCACCACCAGCGCCACCCCCAGCTTATATTCGCTCGGCAACCAGTACGTGCTCATTTCTTGGGCCACGCCCACGATGACCGCCGCGACCATGGCCCCATAGGGATTGCCGATACCCCCCAAAATCACAGTTGCAAACATCGGCAACAGTAGAAACCAGCCCATATTCGGGCGCACCGCCGTAATTAGCCCATACATCGCACCCCCCAGCGCCGTCAATCCCCCCGCCACCACCCAGGTCCAGAGAATCACGCGCTGCACATCAATCCCGGCTACCTGCGCCAGTTCCGGATTGTCCGCCACCGCTCGCATTTGTCGCCCAATGGTGGTTTTTTGCAACAGCAGGTGCAATAACCCCACTGCCGCCAGTGCCATCCCCAGCACCACGATGCGATTGGTGGTCACCTGCACCGGCCCCAGCGCCATCGCCCCAAACACCGGCAAGCGATAGTTCTGGTTCTGGCTGCCCCAAATCAAAATAATGCCGTTGCGGATAAACAACGCCAGCCCGATGGACATGATCATCATGGTGGTGGGAGAGGTCCGCCGCCGTCGCACCGGCCCCCACAGGATGGCCTCCGTGAGCAGAAAGGCCCCCACCGTCAGCCCACAGCCCACCAGCATCGCCACCGGCAAAGGCAACCCCCAGTCATTGGCCATCAGCGTCAAATAGGCTCCCAGCGTCAAAAAATCCCCGTGCGCAAAGTTGGAAAGCCGCAAAATGCCGTAGGTCAAGGTCAAGCCCACCGACCCCAGGGCCAAAATCCCCCCCAGTGCCAGCCCGTTAATCAGCAACTGCGCCAGTTCAATTGCCATCACTGCACTCCCGTTGGGCTTGGGCCAGCGCTGCCCGCACCTGGTCAAACCCCGTCCCCCCCAAACTCCGGCGTCGGGCCACCACCTGCTCTGGGCGAATCACCTCATAAATATCTTCGGCAAAGTGGGGATGAAACTGCTGCCATTCCTCCAAGCGCAAATCCTGGAGCAACCGCCCCTGCTCCAGCGCAAAGCGCACAATCTGGCCTGTAACCTGGTACGCCTCTCGAAACGGCACCCCCCTGGCCGCCAGGTAATCTGCCACATCCGTCGCGTTGCTCCAGTCCGTCGCCACCGCCGCCGCCAGCCGGTCTTTGTGAATCACAATCCCTTCTTGCCACACTAGCGTCATCACCGCCAGACAATCCTGCACCGTTTTGACCGTATCAAACAGGGCTTCTTTATCTTCTTGCAGGTCCTTGTTATAGGCCAGGGGCAATCCCTTGAGCATCACCAGCAGCGCCTGCAAATGCCCAAACACCCGCCCCGCTTTGCCTCGCACCAGTTCTGGCACGTCGGGATTTTTCTTCTGGGGCATCATGCTTGACCCCGTGGCGCAACTGTCTTGCCATTCGATAAAGCCAAACTCTTGGGATGACCAGAGAATCAATTCTTCAGCCATGCGGCTTAGATGCACCAGGATCAAACTCGCTGCCGCCACAAACTCCACTACAAAATCCCGGTCGCTCACCGCATCCAGGCTGTTGGCGCACACCGCTTCAAACCCCAGCAGCGCTGCCGTGTATTGCCGGTCAATCGGGAACGTGGTTCCTGCCAAGGCTCCGGCGCCCAAGGGGGAACAATTCACCCGCCGGCGCACCTCCTGCAACCGTTGCCGGTCGCGCTGAAACATCTCAAAATACGCCAGCAAATGATGCGCCAAACTCACCGGCTGCGCCCGTTGGAGATGGGTATAGCCCGGCATCAGGGTTTCTACATGGTCCGCAGCCACCTGGCACAACACCCGTTGCAACTGCCGCAGGCGCTGGGCAATGTCATCAATCGCGTCCCGCAAGTAAAGCCGCAGGTCCGTCGCCACCTGGTCATTGCGGGAACGGGCCGTGTGAAGTTTTTTGCCTACGTCTCCCACCAATTCTGTCAACCGCTGTTCCACCGCCAGATGCACATCTTCCCCCTGCGCCGGAAAGCGACCCTGCTCGTATTCCTGGAGGATTTGCGCCAGGCCCTGCACCAGCATTTCCCCCTCCTCTGGCGTGATGATCCCTTGCCGGGCCAGCATCCGCGCATGGGCCTGCGATCCCCGCACATCCCAGGGCAGTAGGGCCAGGTCAAACCCAATACTAGCGTTAAACCGCGCCACCAGGGGGTGCAACGGCTGAGCAAACCGCTGGCTCCAGGGTTGATTCATACCCGGAACCGTTCCACCTGCGGCTTAAAGCCAATCGGTAACACCCGTTCCAGGTTGGGATGAGGCCGGGGAATCACGTGGTACGACAGCAACAGCGTTTTTTCTTTGGGCTGGTAATAGGGCATCACCTTCTTGGCCGCTTCCACACCGGCTTCCACCGCCCGTTTCACCTCCGCCACATCTCCCCGCACAATGACTGTTACATAAGCGCCGCTAATCACTTCACAATGCACCAGCGCCACCCGCCCCGCCTTGACCATCACATCGGCCACCGCCAGGCTCGGGGGCGTGCCCAAGACCTCCACCATGCCTAAGGCAAGCGACATCGTTCCCTGCACCCAACCGACTAGCTTCATTATGTCCCGTCCCCCAGGATCAAGGCAAACCCCCTAATTTACAATCATTCGCAATAAAACAAACTTGTTGCCAATCACCCTTTTTTTGATTAAGGTAGAAAGCAGGGAGGGGGAGGAGAACTGCGTTTGGAACACATCCTATGCTGAGGACAGAAGGGCTGGGTATGCAACTTTATGACACCGCCGACCTACGGGCGGAATTGCATCAAATTGGTTGCCGGTTGACGCCCCAGCGGGAGAAAATTCTCAAGTTCTTCCAGAATTTACCCCAGGGCAATCACTTGAGCGCTGAAGATGTCTACCAGGCCTTGCGGCAGCGGGGGGAAAATATCAGTCTCTCGACCATCTACCGCAGCTTGAAATTAATGGCGCGGATGGGTCTGTTGCGGGAATTGGAACTGGCGGAAGGGCACAAGCATTACGAGCTGAACCAGCCCTATCCTCACCACCATCACCACCTCGTTTGCGTGCAATGCAACCGCACAATTGAGTTTACGAATACGTCCATTCTCAAAACCGGCATTAAGCAGGCTGAGAAGGAAGGATTGCACCTACTGGATTGCCAGTTGACGATTCATGCCATTTGCCCCGAAGCCCTACGGCGCGGTTGGCCATCTCTCTTGCCTAGCAATTGGGTTTGCCCTCGAGCGCTCAACGGCACAGTCACCGGCGTGATTACCCAAAACTAGGTGCCCACCAGCCAGTTCAGCACACTGCTTCCCAGGTAAATGAAAAAGCCCACAACTGTTAGGGCGCTCAGGCTCAAGGCTATGAAGAAGTCGCGGTAGGGAATGCGCGTCAGCCCGAGGGCATAGCTGACAATATCCTGCGACAAGTGCATGACCAAAAACATGTAGAAGATGCTGTGGTGGGTTTCCAAATCGGCAAACCAGCGGTCAAGGGCGTCTACGTGACCAGGCCCCACCAGACGCAGAACCACCCGCCGACCCCAGCAGCGCGCAATCCAAAAGTTCACACTGCACCCCACCAGCGTTGCCACCCAGCTCAACCAATACGCCTGATGCTGGCCGAAGAGTGTTCCCCCCAGGATGTACAGCGAACTGCCGCTTAAGGGCGCCACAATCAAACTGCTTGCCGACAGGGCAATAAAAACCAGGCGGGAAAGCCAACCGAATTGGGCTAACCACTCTTGCGTCGGCGCTAAGCCCACCCACCGCAACGCTAAAGCCGACAAAGCATAAAAGGCGATGACAACAACTACCGCCCCCACCACCCGTGCCGACCAGCTCTTTGGCTGCTCCTCAACCACCATGCCCCAGGATGAGTAACGACACGAAAGACCCCCCATTCCACAGCGCGTGGAGCAGAATGGGCGTCCAGAGTCCCCCTTCCCGAGTATAAACAAAACCTAAAAGGATGCCTAGGACAGCCAACGGTAGGAATTCCCCAACACTCAGGTGCGCTAGGGCAAAAATCCCGCCACTGACGCAAATGGCTCCAGCGACTGGCAATTGGCGAGTGAGAGAAGGCAGCAAAAATCCCCGAAAGACCACCTCCTCAAAAAAGGGCGCCAATCCCACAATCACCAGGGCAAACAGGGCCAGTAACCAGGGGTCTTGGGTCGTCGCCAGGATGGGAATCAGGGGGTTGCCACCACCGCGACCGCCAAGCAGTTTTTGATTCGTCACTGTCGCCACAAACACCAATGGTTGCGCCACCAGGTACCCCCCTAGCGCCCATACCAGTGTCCGTCTCCGCAGGCGCCAGTCAAACCAGCACCGGTCTAGAGGTCGGTAACGCCGCACGTGCAGCCAGACAATCGCCACCCCCACCAGGCTCACCAGGCCGTAGCTAGTGAAGATATAGAGGCCCTGGCCCCAGGGAGTCCGCACCTGCGGGAGCAACCCCAACGCGCGCACCACCAATGGCAAAACGACCTGTCCCAACCCGAAGAACGTGACAAACCACAGCACCATCACCTGCAAAACGGTGTCAGTCCCCCAAGGCACCGACCAGCGGGGCCCGTCCTGACGTCCCAAGAGCGATTGTCGCCCGCGCCAGAGCCACTGCACCCCCAACCCTACAAGCAAAAGCGTTCCCCCAATGCCGGCTAATAAGGGCATGCCCACCACCACCAGCAAACGGGTAATCGCCTCTTGGGCGCGTTGTTGGGTTTCCTGCGCTAGCGCTGTGAGTTCGGCTTGGCGTTGCTGCAATTCGTAGAGCCGCCGGAGCGCCACCTGCGCATACCAGCCTGAGAGGTGGTCTGCAAGCAGCCGTTCCGCATCCGGGAGAAGGCGCGGCGGTTCCTCCCACAGTCCCGACAAAACCTGGGCGGTTTGCTGGAGTTCTGCCGGCGCTGATGACTCGTCCTGCACCGCCCGCCAGGTTTGTCGCGCTGGCTCGACCTTGCTCTGAACCGCTTGGATTAAGCCTAGCCGTAACCAGATGGGCGCCAGGTTCCCGTCGCGAGACACTGACTGCTCCTGAAAACGGCGATAGGTCTGTTCGGCTTGGCTGAGCGTGGCTTCCGTCACCCAATCCGGCGTATCTGGCCAGGCCGTCGCTTGCAATTGCAAATCCACTGCTCGCAGTTGCAGAAGATTCTGGGGCTGGGGCTGTTGCCAACTGCTGACGACCGCTAGCACCAGAACCGCCAACACCGTCACCGTCAACACCGGCAACCCTACCCGCCGCCACAGGGTCATGCTGCTCATCATGACAACACTTGCCGAATTGCCTGCGCCACCTGCACCTGTTCCTGCGCCGTCAGTTCGGGAAACAAAGGCAAGGACAGGACCTGCTGGCTCACAGCCACTGCCTGGGGAATCTGGGCTGGATCGTACTGCAAAAACTGGTACACCGGCTGCAACGGCAACGGCACCGGGTAATACACCGCTGTGCCAATGCCCATCTGTTGTAACTGCGCCCGCAACTCGTCGCGCGTGAGGTCGTCCCGTGCCAACCGCACCGTGTACTGGTTCCAACTGTGGCCAGGGCCATCGGAGGGCAGCACGAACCCAGGAATATCGGCTAAGAGTTCGTGATACCGCTGGGCCAACCGCCGCCGCTGGGCCAACCATTGGTCCAGGTAACCCAATTTCACCTGCAATATCGCTGCCTGCACCGCATCCAACCGGCTATTAACCCCCACCGTCACAGAGCAATAGCGTTCCCGCTGGCCGTGGTTTTTCAACTCGCGCAACCGCTGCGCCAATTCCGGGTCATGGGTGGTAATGGCACCCCCATCCCCAAACGCCCCCAGATTTTTGGTGGGATAAAAGCTGAAACATCCCACGGTTCCCCAGCTTCCCACGGGTTGACCTTGCCAGTGGCTCCCCGTCGCCTGGGCGCAATCTTCGACGACCGCCACCCCATGCGCGTGGGCCAGCGCCAGCAATCGCCCCATATCCACTGGCCGACCGAACAGATGCACCGGTACAACGGCTTTGGTGCGGGGAGTCAACCGCTGGGCGACATGGTTCAGGTCTAAGTTAAAGGTCTCCGGCTCAATGTCCACAAAGACGGGGGTGGCGCCTGTGAGACTGATGGCTTCGGCAGTGGCGATAAAGGAAAACGCCGATGTGATTACTTCATCCCCTGGACCAATGTCCAACGCCCGCAGTGCCAAGTACAGGGCATCCGTGCCAGAGTTGCAACTGACGCAGTAGGGAACGCCGATGTAGTTGGCAAACGCCTGCTCAAACGCCGCCACCCATTCCCCGCCGATGTAAACACCACCCGCCAGCACCTTTTGCACCAGGGGCGCAAGCAGCGGCTCCAACTGCCGGTACTGACGGGTCAGGTCGAATTGGGGAATAGCGGTCGCTACAGGCATTCAGGAACCACCGCCGCAGAGACGGCTTCCACAATCGCGCGCACCGCTGCCGTCATTTCCCATTCGTCGCTCAAGCGATTGACGGCCCGACCAATGCCCACACCCGCTGCACCCGCCGCTAGGGCCAAGGGAGCTGTGACCGCTGACAACCCCGACGCACAGACCACCGGCACGTTCACCGCTCGGGACAGGGTATAGGCCGCCGCCAAGGCTGGCACTGCTTTTTCCAGCAAACCCAGAATCCCCGGTTGCTGGGGTTGCACTGCCACGCTCCCTTCTGTTTGCAGGACATCCGCTCCCAGGCGTACCAGTTCTTGGGCGACATCCGCCTGCACATCCAAGGGCAAAGTGTGGGGAACGGTGACCGTCAGGGGCACGTCGGGTAGCAGTTTTCGCGCCTGCGCCGTCAACGCCTGCACCCGTTCCACGTCAAACACTTCCCCTTGGGCGTAGAAGGGGTCAAAATTGCCAATTTCCACCATATCGGCACCCGCCGCCACGCAGGCCGGTAACACGCTGGGGTCAATGGTGGACACGCACACCGGCAAATCCGTCAGGGACTTGGCCAGGGCCACCAGCAGGGGGTCTGCCGCAATATCCACGTAGGTAGCTCCCCCGCGCGTCGCCGCTCGCACCACCCGCCCTACGACTTCCGCATCCTTTTGCGTGATACCGCTGATGATTTTGACCGCCCGTTTCTGGGCAAAGACTGACCGCCACCAGGAAGACAGTGCCATAACGCCCCATGTGAACAACCATCGAGCCTATTCTACTTGTTAGACTGGTCACTATGGCGCGATCCCCAGCCGTACTACGAACGCTTTTTCGCTATATCCGTCCCTACTGGCGGCAAGAAGTCATTGGCATTACGGCGCTGGTGCTGGTGAATGTGTTGGGGGTTGTGATCCCGCTGGTGTTGCGCCGCGCCATCAATCAACTGGAGACCCAACCTGCGTGGAGCACCCTGGCGTTCCATGCCTTTGCCATTGCGGGGTTGGCATCCCTGATGTGGGCGATTCGCATGGTATCGCGGTTATATCTTTTTGGGGTGGGCCGCCAGGTGGAATTTGACTTGAAGCAAAAACTGTTTGAGCATTTTTTGCGCCTGGACCCCCAGTACTTTCAGGACAATCCCCCTGGCGAACTGATTAGCCGCGCCACCAGTGATGTGGACAATATCCGTCGGTTGGTGGGCTTTTCGGTGCTGAGCCTGGTGAACACGGTGCTGGCCTACGGGCTGACCTTGCCGGTGATGCTGAGCATTAGCGTCCCCTTGACCCTGGCGGCCCTGGCAGCTTACCCCTTGCTGTTGCTCATGGTGTCCCTGTTTGGGGAAACGCTGCGGCAACAACAGGCTCAAGTACAAGAGCGTCTAGCCGACCTGAGCGAACTCATCCAAGAAGACCTGAGCGGCATGGCCCTGATTAAGACCTACGCCCAGGAAGACGCCGAGCGCCAGGGATTTGCCCAGTTGAACCAGGGACTCCTGCGCGACAATTTGGCCCTGGCCCGCACCCGCAGTTTTTTGTTCCCTTTGTTTGGGGGCATCGCCAGCGTGAGTTTGCTGCTGCTGTTGTGGCTGGGGAGTCAAGCGTTAGAGAGCGGCCAGTTGCGCTTGGGGGGACTGATGGCGTTGCTGGTGTATGGCGAGCGCTTGATTTTCCCGACCGCCCTGTTGGGGTTTACAATGACGGCCCTGCAGCGGGGTCAGGTGAGTATCGCCCGCGTGGAAAGCCTGCTCCAGGAAGAACCCCAGATTCAAGACCCACCCGACCCGCTCCCTTTGCCCCCCGTGCGCGGCGACATCCGGGTGCATCACTTGACCTACACCTATCCCGGCCAGGGGGAACCAGCGTTGCAGGACGTGAGTTTCAGTGTGCAGCCAGGCGAAACCGTGGTGATTGTGGGGCCTGTAGGCGCTGGGAAAAGTACCCTGCTCCAAGCCCTGTGTCGTTTACTCCCGATTACCCCCGGCCAAATTTTTATTGACGGCTACGACATCACCCAGGTGCGTTTGGCCGACCTGCGCCGCGCCATCGCCTACGTTCCCCAGGAGAGTTTTCTGTTCAGCGCCACTATCGCCGACAACATTCGCTACGGGCAACCCGACGCGGACATGGGCCAAGTTGAAGGCGCCGCCGTGCAAGCCCATATCCATCAGGAAATTCTGAGTTTCCCCCAGCAGTACGAAACCCTGGTGGGTGAGCGGGGCATTACCCTGTCTGGGGGTCAACGGCAACGCACAGCCCTGGCGCGGGGGTTGCTGGTACAAGCGCCCATTCTCCTGCTGGATGACGTTCTGGCCAGTGTGGATGCGCAAACCGCCCGCTTGATTCTGCAGGAATTGCGCACCTTGCCCCAGACCATCCTCTGCGTCACCCACCAACTGAATGTGGCAACGATTGCGGACCGGGTGCTGGTGCTCTACCAGGGCCGGCTCGTGCAACAGGGTACCCACGCTGAATTGGTCGCCCAACCCGGCTTGTACCGTCAACTCTGGGAAACCTATCAATTGGAACAACAGTTCCGTTAGCGATAGTCCGGTGACTGGATGTAGGCCAGCCGCGCCGCGTCCCGAATCCCATATTCAGGCCGGCAGAAACGGTCGAGCTGGGCCTCAAAGAAACGCCGGTTCGCCCACAGGTGGCGGGGATTGGGGTCATCCAGCGGGTACAACAGCGCCGCTCGCAACGCCTGGAACACCGCCGATGTCACCGTGTACATCGAGCGCTGGAAGCTAATCCCCAACTGCACCAACATATCGTCCTCGCCCCGACAATGCCGCCGGTAGTAATCCACTAGGAAATCCGGCAGGAAATGCAACATGTCTTGTGCCAGTAAGGTGGGAGGAATCCCCGCCGTGGCAATTGGGAATTTGTCCGCGTAGAGCACCCCGTAGTGGAAATCCTCCTGTCTATCCGGCACCATGTGGGCCTGGGCGTTGTAGGACTTGGTGCCCCGGAACGGCGACGTGCGATAAAACACCGCCTCCACGTAGGGCAGCGCCGCTTCGTACAGCCACATAAATCCCTTGCTCTTGGGGATAATCTCGTAGCACTCGCCCCGGATATACACGTGGTGGTAGATAGGGCGACCGGCCACTGCAAAAATCCCGTTTACCAGGAAATCCACCGCATCTT
>JANXAM010000045.1 GCA_025062155.1 Gloeomargarita sp. SKYB120
TATGCAGGGAGGCCTTGGTAGCTATTGAGAGCAAAACCAAAGGTGGGGCTACGCCCTGTGACCGAAGGGATGACATAACTACATATGTCAACCTTTGTCGGCTCGGCTATCTATCCCAACAACCACTGGGTCGCTCAAATGGACTGCAGCGCTTCCAGGGATTCTGGCAATATCTGCCCCCCATCCACGACCAGGGTCTGGCCGGTGATATAGCCTACTTCATCGGATGCCAGGAATAAAGCAGCGTAGGCCACATCTTCCACCCGACCGAGCCGCCTTAGGGGGATAGAGGCCGCCATTTGTCGCAAGTAGTCGTCGCCCAGGCCCGCCAACCCCTCCGTGAGAATATTCCCAGGCAAGACAGCATTGATGGTCACGCCGTAGCGGGCCAGCTCCAGGGCGGCGGTGCGTAGGAAGCCAAGCTGTCCGGCTTTGGAGGCGCCGTAATGGGTCCAGCCTGGAAAGCCAGTAATTGGACCGGTGATGGAGGAGGTGAGAACCACCCGCCCGCGCCCACGGCGTTGGAAAGCGGGAATGGCCGCCTTGACGCAGAGAAAACACCCCTTCAGATTCGTGGCAAGGACTTCGTCCCACTCCTCGGGTGCCAGGTCCTCCAACCGTTTTTGGGGAAAGATACCCGCGTTGGCGCACAGAATATCTAGACCACCGTATGCCTGCTCTGCCCGCGCCATCAACTCCTGGACCTGTTCCCACTGGGAGACGTCACAGGCTTGGGCAATCACCTGGCCACCGGTCATCTCCTGCAGTTCCTGCGCTGTAGCCGCTAACTTGGATGGGTCACGGGCGGCGATCAGCACCTTGGCCCCCTGCTGGGCAAACACGCGGGCGATGCCCTTGCCGATGCCCCGCGATGCGCCGGTCACCACCACCGAGCGTCCCGCTACGGAAAACATGGCTCTCCTCCCTTAGCGCAGTTCCCGTTCCGCTTCGGCAATCAGCGCACTCTCTTCCTCCGGCGCTCGGGCCACCAGCCGGAAACGGCTATAGAACCAGTAGTATCCCATCATGAGCACCACAAAAATGACTGTTCCCACCACCCCAGGACGGTAGCTCTCGACCGCGAATGTCGCCGCCAGACAAATCAACGCCAAGATGGCACCGACCCAGGCGCCTGGCACACCCAGCGGGCTTCGGTAGGGTCTCGGCAGGTTGGGGCGGGTGCGGGCCAAATGAATGTAGGAAAACAGGGTCAGAGCATAGGAAATCACAGCGCCGAAAACCGCCATATTCAACAAGGCTGCGCCCACACTGTCGGAAAAGGCGTTAATCAAGATGCAAATGACAAACCCCACCACTGCGCCGAGCGTCAGGGCATAGTGGGGCGTATGGTAGCGGCTGACGACCGACAGCCCCCTGGGCAGGTAGCCCGCCCGCGAGAGCGCAAAAAGCACCCGCCCATAGGCGTAAATAATCGCGTGGAAGCTGGCCACTAGACCGGTAATCGAAATCAGCGTCAAAACCGTCGTGGTCGCAGCATCCTGAAAAACCGCCTTAAACCCCAACTCCAGAGGAGCTGCCGACTCCCCGACCTCCTTGGCCCCCGCGACCCCCACATTCAGCACAAGCGTCAACACCGAGAGCGCCAGCAGCGTCAGGATGGCCAAGATCAACGCGCGCGGCATATCCCGCACCACATCGTGAGACTCCTCCGCCGCCACCGGCAGTTGCTCAATCGCCAAGTAGAACCAGATGGCATAGGGAAGCGCGGCAAAGACCCCATACAGGCCGAAGGGGAGAAAACCAGAGTTGCCCGGCTGGGGCTGGATATTAAAAAGATTGTCCCAGCTCAAGGCTCCCGAAAAGATAGCGGCCCCGTAGAACACGACCAAAACCCCCAGCGCCAAGAAGGTCACAATCAGAGAAACTTGAAGAGATAACTTCGTGCCCCGAATGTTGATAAACACAAACAGCACATAAAAGAGGGCCCACCATATCCAGGCCGGTACTCCCGGAATCAGGGCATCCATGTACCCCGCGATTCCAACCACGATGACAGCAGGGCTAATGACATACTCCACCAGGTCCGTAATCCCATTGATGTAAGCCCAGGTGGGGCCGAAAGCGTGACGGGTAAAGGCGTAAAAACCACCGGCGTGGGGCAGGGCTGTGGAAAGCTCGGCAATGGAAAACACCAAAGTCAGGTACATGACTGCGACGATAACCGTGGCAATGAGAAGTCCGCCAAACCCGCCGGCAGCTAGGCCGTAATTCCAGCCGAAAAAGTCTCCAGAAATGACCGCCCCCACCCCCAGACCCCACAGGAGCAGCCAGTCGGCACTCTTGCGCAGGCGCCTTCTGTGCAAGTAACCCTCGTCCACGTCAACGTAGCGCACATCTCGACGCCTCCTATGCTTGTCCACGTAATTACCTCCTCAGCAGTCGTTGTCTAAAGCATTCCTTAGCCGACTACCACCAGTCTGTATTACAAGTAACAGGACTGCAAAGCACAACCACTTTGGTCGCCAGTATGCGACCTTGGGGCTAGTATTGGTAATACTTTTTACAGAATCAAATAAGATGACGTTGATAACTTACTAGGGCGTTATGCCCTTTACGAATCAGTATTGAATGGGTGTGCTCTACAGTGATGATTTCATTGCCGCCTTCAAGCAGGGGGTTGAACAACTCGCGCCTTTGTGGGGGCTTTCACCCCAAACGCAGGTGCGTCTCCTAACCGTTTCGGAAAATGCCACGTTTCGTGCCGACGACCTGGAGCGGGATACACCGGTCATTTTCCGGGTTTACCGGCCCGGTTACCACACCCGCGATGAAATTGAATCGGAATTTATCTGGATTGAAGCCTTGCGGGCAGAGGGCATTGTGACGACGCCGGAACCCTTGCGCACGCGGGAGGGGAGTTACCTCGCTTCGTTCGTCCATGCGGGTACGGAACGGTATGTCGCTGCATTTAGTTTTCTCCAGGGCAAAGAGCCGAATCCTGAAGACGAGCAGGATTTGACCAAAGCGTTTGGGGTTTTGGGTGAAATTAGCGCTCGCCTGCATGCCCACGCCAAGTCCTGGCATCCTCCCGCCAACTTTGTCCGCAAGACATGGGATTTTTCCACGACCATCGGCGAGCGTCCCCACTGGGGACCCTGGCAAGCTGCGTTGGGTCTGGAGCCAGAGGGGGCAGCCATTTTGCGTCGCTGTATTGGCGTCCTGCAGCGGCGCGTGGCGGCCTACGGGATGACACCGGACCGTTTCGGGCTGATCCACGCCGATTTGCGGGTAACCAACCTGCTGGTGGACGGGGACCAGATTGGCGTGATTGACTTCGACGACTGTGGCTTTGGCTGGTTCATTTACGACTTTGCTGCTGCTGTGAGTTTTCTGGAGCACAAGCCCTACATCCCGTTGTTGGCGGAGGCGTGGTTGGAGGGCTACCGTCGAGTTGCTCCTGTCGCCCCTGAGGACGTGGACATGATTCCCGATTTTGTGATGTTGCGCCGCATCATGTTGACGGCCTGGATTGCGGGTCACAGTGAAACCCCTTCGGCGCGCGAGGCGGGGTTAGCCGCCTACACCCAGGGGACTATCGAGCTGGCGGAGCGCTACCTGAGCACACGTTAGACTGGGATAGGGATGGAGATAGCCGATGACAACAGTTCCCTGCGTCACTACAGATACAACATCGCCTTTGCTGGCGCGTCGTTTAGCCAATGCTGGGGCGGCTTCTATCCTGTTTTACGACAAACCCTTAGAACTAGTGCGTGGGCAGGGAGCTTGGCTCGAAGCGGCGGATGGGACGCTTTACCTGGATGCCTATAACAATGTGCCGTCGGTTGGCCACTGTCACCCCAAAGTTGTGGCGGCCATCGCCGAGCAGACGGCAAAGCTAGCGATTCACAGTCGTTATCTGCACGAGATTGTCGAGTCCTATCTTGAGCGGCTCAAGGCCACCTTCCCTAGCAACCTTGCCAATATTGTGCTCTGCTGCACGGCCAGCGAAGCAAACGACCTGGCCATGCGAATTGCGATGCGCGCCACAGGGAGGCGGGGTTTCATCATCACCGAGAATGCCTACCACGGCAGCACGCTGGCCACGATCGACATTTCGCCCGCCCTGTGGAAACGGCGCGGTCCACCGGCTTACGTGCGCCTGGTTCCCCCACCGTCTCGGAGGGCTTACGGTGATGACATTACAGGTGGGTTTACGGCGGCTGTCGCTCAAGCAGCAGCAGCACTGGAAGCGGATGGATTGGGCTTGGCTGCCTTTATTTGTGACTCGATTTTTTCCAGCGATGGCGTGCTGGCGGACCCACCTGGGTTTCTCGGGCCGGTGGTTGAGACAGTACGGGCGGCTGGAGGTCTCTACATTGCCGATGAAGTACAATCCGGCTTTGGCCGCACCGGCGCCGGTATGTGGGGGTTTCAACGCCATGGCGTACAGCCTGATATGGTGACGATGGGGAAGGCCATGGGAAATGGCTACCCAGTCGCGGGTTTGGCTGTGAGACCCGAGTTGCTGTCTCAACTTTGTGAAGACATTGTGTATTTCAACACCTACGCCGGTAATCCGGTTGCGGCAGCGGCTGGGTTGGCCGTGCTCGACGTGATTGAACAGGAGAAGCTGATAGACAACGCGGCGCACCAAGGCGCTGTCTTGCTTGCCGGGATTCGCGACATCGTGGCGGGAAACCCCTTGATTGCCGAAGTCCGGGGCGCTGGTTTTTTCATTGGCGTTGAGTTTGCCGGCGTGGAAGCGCCAGCACGTGTGAAAGCGATGGTTGAGGGGTTGCGGCAGCGGCGAGTGCTTATTGGAACGACAGGACGTCACGGTGAGTCGCTGAAAATCCGGCCGCCACTTTGTTTCTCTGACAAAGAAGTAGCCACCTTCTTGGCAGCGTTTGCTGATGCGCTGGCTGAAGTGACGGCTGCACCTAACAGCCCAAGAACTGAACCGGTTCCTATCTGAGTCTCCCCGAGTTGCTCAACCTTCCACTAGCGGGGGACGAGCGATTGAACAAACGTTTCTCCTAGGTTGCTTGGCTAGCTGCGTCAACAGCGCTATCACTATAAAGCACCGGCTGCTGTCTGGTCGAAAAAGCCATCGGTGCGGGTGAGATTCAGCATCTGCAAAACGGGTGGACCACTAGCGCCTTCGGGGTAATCAATCACGCTAACTGCGCCGTTGCCCTGCTTGAATAACCAAAATCGCTCCGGCCCCAAGTGAAACAACTGGCACAGGATGGCCTTGTTAATCGCGTCATGGGCCACCACCAGCCCGTGCTGTCCTTCGTAGCGGGTAATGATTTTGTGCCAGGCCCGTCCGGCCCGTTCCCAGACTTGATAGAGATTTTCGCCCTGGGGCATTTGCACCGTTTCGGGATGGCGATGCCAGGCGGCCAGCATCCCCGGAAATTCCGCTTCCACCTGGTGGTGAAACTTGCCTTCCCATAACCCGTGGCTAATTTCCTGCAGGTCGGGTAGGAGTTCCAAGGCAACACCGGGGTGAGATTGGAGAATGATCTCCGCCGTTTGCCGTGCCCGACGCAGGGGACTGCTCACTGCGAAATCAAGGGGGACATCGGCGAGGAGTTGGCGGGTCTGTTGGGCCTGGCGCTGGCCCTGGTCGTTCAGGGGAATGTCCTTCTGCCCTTGAAACTGGCCCTGGCGATTCCAGTCGGTTTCCCCGTGCCGCACCAGGTAAATCCGCGTGCCGCCCTTGGACTTGGGAAATAGGCTGCCGGTGTGAAAGACTAGGTTCAGGGCTTCCAATTGCACCTGATCCCCCTGGAGATTGACGATGCTCACCCCGCAGTTGCTCTGTTGCAGCCGGAAATAGTCCGCCGGTTGGAGTCCTAGGAGTTGCACCAGCCACATGCGGTTGATCGTGGCATGACCAACCCCTAACACCGTTTGCCCCTGGTGCTGGGTCGTGAGCGTTTGGGTCAAGCGTTCCGCCTGGCTGAGCAATTCCAGGAGCGGGTAGCGGCCATTCATCACGAATTCCGCCGGATTGGTGCGCCAGCGCCGGTAGTCCTCGGGAAATTGGACACGCACCGTTTCGTGGGGCAACCCTTCCCAGGCGGCCAGGTCAATCTCCAGCAGGTCAGGCGTCGGCGTGATAGGCACCCCAGCTAAGTTGAACAACTGGGCGGTCTCTAGGGCGCGTCGTAGGGGGCTGACGTAAATATGGTCAATCGGGACCCCCTGGAGCATCTGGCCGGTTTGGATGGCCATGACCCGTCCCCGCTCGGTGAGTAGCGCCGCATCCGAACGACCTTGGATGAGGGACTGGGCGTTGTAGGTGCTTTCGCCGTGACGGGTGAGCAGGAGACGGGTGCCAGTGGTCATGCAGAACGGGAATTACTTCACCGCTACTGTAGCACCAGCCTCGACCAGCTTGGCCTTGATTTTCTCGGCTTCTTCCTTGGGGATGCCCTCCTTGACGGGTTTGGGAGCCGCTTCCACCAGGTCTTTGGCCTCTTTGAGCCCCAGGCCAGTCAACTCCCGCACCACCTTCAAGATAGCAATCTTCTTGTCGGCGGGCACCGCTTCCAGAATCACGCTGAATTCGGTTTGCTCCTCCACCGGTTCGGGAGCGGGGGCAGCGGCGGGAGCACCAGCAGCGGCAGCGGGAGCAGCGGCCATGACCATGCCCCCTACCGGAGCAGCGGCGCTCACCCCAAAGGTTTCTTCAATTTTCTTGACCAGTTCCGCCGCCTCCAGCAGCGTTAAGCTTTTCAACTCTTCCAAAATGGCATCAGTTTTAGCAGACATGGTGATTTCTCCTTATGTCTCATGAACGACACAACGTGAACTAGGAACCGGCGGCTTCCTTTTGCTGGACGACCGCCTGGAGCACCCGCCCCAAAGAAGCGGGCACTTCGTTGATCCCCGTCGCCAGTTGGGTGGGGACGGCGTGGAGCGCTGTGGCCAGTTGGGTGGGCAGCATTTTGAGCATGCCCGCCACCTTGGCCATCAACACCTCTTTCGGGGGCAGGTCAAGCACGGCTTTGAGGCCCTGTTCGTCCAGGGCTTGCCCCTCCATCACTGCGCCCCGCAATTCTGTCTTTTTGGTGGTTTTTTGGAACTCTTGATAGGCTTTGACCGCGCCAGGCAAATCGTCCCGGATCAGCAAGAAGGCGTTGGGTCCCTTCAGGAACCGCTCCATCGGCTGCCAGGTGGGATTGTCCCGGATAGCTAGGCGCATCAAGGTGTTTTTGGTGACCTTGCAGACAGTGCCGGTGGGTCGGAGGCGCCGGCGCAGGTCGGTCATCTCCGCCACCGTCAACCCCTGGTAATCAATCACTAGCGTCATCTGGGCTTGGTCCAGGGTCTTTTTTAAGTCAGCAACAATGGCCTGTTTTTGCGCTAGGGTTCGTCCCATAGGCTCTCCCAAATAAAAAACCCGGTTATGGTTGCCGGGCCAAACCAAGCATCACCCCTTAGGGGGTTGGCTGGGCTGACCTCGGCAGGACATTTACGCATCAAGCACCTGCGGTCTGCGGTCATGGATGCAATTGGGGGTGACTCACTCGATAGGCCAAACTCCTCCTCAACGCGCCCGTCGAAACTTTTACGCCTCCGCCAGTTTCATCTCCCGCAACAGGTTGAAGTCCACTTCAATCCCCGGTCCCATCGTGGCGGAAATAAAGAGACTGCGCCAGTAACGGCCCTTGGCGCCCGGCGGTCGGTTGCGGTCAATCGACTCCTGCAATGCCTTGAGATTGACCAGCAAATCCTCAACCGCAAAAGAAGCCTTGCCGAATAGGACATGGACGATCCCGGAGCGGTCCGCCCGGTACTCCAATTTCCCTGCTTTGAACTCTTTAATAGCTGCAGCCAGGTCGAAGGTCACCGTTCCCCCTTTAGGCGAGGGCATCAATCCCTTCGGCCCCAACAGTTTCCCTAGCTTGGCCACCTTGGGCATGATGTCCGGTGTGGCAATCAGCTTATCGAAATCCAAGCGCCCTCCGGCAATCTCTTCGATGAGTTCTTCAGACCCATAGACATCGGCTCCCGCCGCCTGGGCCTCCGCAACTTTTTCCCCGCGCGCAATGACCGCCACCCGCACCGTTTGCCCCGTGCCCTTGGGAAGCGTCACCGTCGCCCGCAACTGCTGGTCGTTGAACTTGGGGTCAATGCCCAGCCGGATATGGGCTTCGGCGCTTTCGGGAAACTTAGCCGTCGCCGTCTCCTTAAGCAGGGCAATCGCTTCTTTGGGCTCGTAAGGTCGCGGCTCCACCTTGGCTAGCAGCGCCTGAAACCGCTTGGAGTGTTTCTTCATCCCGCTTTACCTCCGGGGTGTTGACGAGGTTTGTCCTCTCCCCCCTCCCCGCATAAGCACATTTATCAATTATCACTGACAGGATAGACCCTGTCAATCCACAATCGTGATCCCCATCTGGCGCGCCGTGCCCGCCACCGTGCGCATAGCCGCCTCGAGGTCATCCGTATTCAGGTCGGGCAATTTCGTCTGGGCGATTTCCCGCAGTTGGGCGCGGGTAATTTTGCCGACTTTTTTGCCCTTGGGGTCGCCGGAGCCTTTTTCAATCCCGGCGGCTTTGGCCAGCAACACCGATGCCGGGGGCGTTTTCAGGACAAACGTAAAGCTGCGGTCTTCGTAGATGGTAATTTCCGCCGGGATGATCATCCCCACCTTGTCGGCGGTCTTGGCGTTGTACTCTTTACAGAACATCATGATGTTGACGCCATGTTGCCCGAGGGCCGGACCCACCGGAGGCGCGGGGTTGGCTTTCCCAGCTGGCAGGGCCAGTTTGACGACAGCGGTGACTTTCTTGGCCATGAAGCGTGGTCCTCAACGCAAACGTCTAACTTTCCTTCTGAATCTGGGTGAACTCCAGTTCGACGGGCGTTTCCCGCCCGAAGATGGACAGCAACGCCTTGAGTTTACTGCGCTCTGGGCTGACTTCAATCACTTCGCCCCGGAAGTCCTTAAACGGACCCGAGATGACCACAATCCGGTCGCCCGGCGCCATATCCACCTTCACCTTGGGCTCTTCCACTGCCACCGACCGGAACACCCGCTCGACTTCAGCGTCCGACAGGGGCATAGGTTTGACTTGCACCCGTCCACCGCGTACCTGGGGCGAACCAACAAAGTTGATGACATGGGGTGTGCTGCGCACCACCTGCCAGGCCTCGTCGTCAATTTCCCACTGGCCCTTGTCGTTCTGCACCGCCAGCATCTGCACGTACACGTAGCCAGGATAGATTTTTTCCTCCGTATTCTGGCGGCTCCCGTCTTTACGAATGCGCACCACCGGCGCCTGGGGAATGGCCACCTGCAAAATCCGGTCGGTCATGTCCAGGGCGCGACTGCGCTGCTCGAGGGTACTTTTCACCTTCTGCTCGCAGCCGGAGGCCACCTGCACCACGTACCAGCAGGGCCGGCCTACCCGCTCTTGCCCCTCCATCGGTTCCGCTGAATAGGTCATGGAAACACTCGCCGCGCTAACCACACAAACAAGCTATCCACCAGGTAAATCAGCAAGGTCGAGGCCGTCACCATCAAGATGACCGCTAGCGACTCGCTGACCAGTTGCTGCCGAGTCGGCCAGATGACCTTTTTCAACTCAGCGCGCACATCCTGTAAAAATGTCAACAGCCCACCCTTTTCCGGCGGCGCTGCCGTTTCTTTCTTTTCCATGCCGCTTCCTTGCTCGGACGACCCGGCTTCATCTAAGGCATTGTTCATCTTAGCACAAGTGAATCGGGTTACGACCGTTGTGCATTGGGAGAGCGCGTGATATGATGAAAGACTGTTGCCCAATTTGCACTCTATGTCTCGCTATCGTGGCCCACGGGTTCGGATCATTCGGCGGCTAGGGGATTTACCTGGCCTGACCCGAAAGGTTGCGCGCAAGCGTGTGAATCCTCCCGGTCAGCACGGCCAAGCGCCCCGCAAGTTGTCGGAGTACGCCAAGCGGCTGGAGGAAAAGCAGAAGCTGCGCTACAACTACGGCATTTCAGAGCGGCAACTGTTGCGGTATGTGCGCAGGGCGCGGCGGGTGAAAGGTTCGACAGGGTTAGCCCTGTTGCAGTTGCTAGAGATGCGCCTCGACAATACCGTGTTCCGGTTGGGGATGGCTCCGACGATTCCGGCGGCACGCCAGTTGGTAAGTCATGGACACATCCAGGTCAATGGCCGGACCGTGTACACCCCGAGCTACGAGTGCAAACCTGGTGATGTGATTACTGTGCGCCCGCGCGAGTCGTCCCGCAGGCTGGTTGCGGCTTACGCCGAATACCCTGGCCTGGCAACCCTACCGACGCACCTGGAATTTGACAAGAACAAGCTGGAGGGGAAGGTGACGGGGGTTATCGAACGCCAGTGTGTGGCGTTGCAGGTGAATGAACTGATGATTGTGGAGTTTTACTCTCGCAAGGGTTAGGCTGGGAGCCATCGCGTCACACGGCGGTCAAGGGCGTTTTGATACCGAGGTACAGTTCGCCGATGCGGGGGTCGTTGAGCAGGTCTGAACCGGGGCCGCTGTAGCATTCGCGACCGTTTTCCAGGACATAGCCTCGGTGGGAAATTTTGAGGGCTTGGCGGGCGTTTTGCTCCACAAGCAGAATGGTGACCCCCAGGCGGTTGATTTGCTGGATATACCCCATGACTTCCCCGACTAATCGGGGAGAAAGGGCTGCCGACGGTTCATCGAGCAGTAACAGTTGCGGGTGACTCATTAACGCCCGCGCCATAGCAAGCAGTTGCCGTTCACCGCCGGAGAGGGTCCCCGCACGCTGGTGGTAGCGCTGGCGCAGGATGGGGAAAAGTTGGGTGAGTTCGTCAATGCGGGCTTGTAATTGCTTTTTGCTAACTGGTCCCGCCCCGAGCTGGAGATTTTCTGCGACAGTTAAAGAACGAAAAACATTGGCCAGTTGTGGGACGTAGGCGATGCCCTGAGCGACCAATTGGTGGGTGGGAACATGGAGGATAGGGCGACCTTGAAATTCCACTATCCCCCGCCGGTAAGGCAGCAGGTTAAAAATGGCCTTGAGCAGGGTAGATTTCCCTGCGCCGTTGGGACCGATCAGGGTGACCAGTTCGCCCTGGTCAATCGAGATACTCGCCCCCTGCAAGATGTCCAAACCGGCGATATAACCGGCATACAAGTCCTGAACTCGTAGCAGGGATTGGCGCATCCGCAGGCCTCGTGATACTTTAGGATTATTATCTTACGTGAATGCCAAGGGTGCCAGATAGGGGCGGTTAGCTCAGCGGTAGAGCGCCTGCCTTACAAGCAGGATGTCACAGGTTCGATTCCTGTATCGCCCATGGTATTTTATAAGATTAACTGACACCAATCTAAAATTGATGCCCACGCTACGCCAATTGTAAGGCAGGCACTCTTTACACCAGTCCTCTGAGCGAGAAGGTAGTTGCACCCCTTCAGCCTAGGACGCTCACCCTACCGGTGTTTTCGCCCCAGGTTTCGTGAAGGTGTGCTTACCTTCCTACATTGACAGTATTTTGTCATACAGACCCATCGGTGTCTGCGTCCCAAAATACTGTCCCGCTTGTACAGGTGGATTTTCCCACGCAGGGTTGCAACGGTTCACGAACCAGCTAGGATGGGTCCTGATTCGGCGACCGCCGCTCCGGTTAGCCCGTTCCCTCTTGCTGGGTGCGCACCTGGTTTCAGTTTCGGAGTGAGAAAGTACGACCGCTTACCGGCGGTCAAACAACCCCACACTTGACACAGACCAGCGGCTCTGGGGAGCTTCGTCTGCGGCGCTGTTTGTTGCTATTCGGTTGTCCAGGTTCAAGCAGCTTTACGCTGGTAGTAAGCGCTCAGAGCAACTTGCAGCGCTCGTTGCCAGGGAGCTGCTTCTCCGCCCGCGCCTGCACGTCCGCCTACGCCATCTCCCGCAGGTCTGTTATAGCCAAGCTTTTTAAGGTTGTCATATAATGAACGTGTTGCTAGGGAGTGAGAAAATGCCCAGACCATATAACTAGAAGCCATCTTGAATGGCGCCACTATCATGGAAGTCAGTCAGTTCCTAAAGGTCAGCTATCGAACGGTACAACGCTGGCTCAGACAAGGGTTAGAAACCGGGGACGTTCACCCCAAGGAAGGCTATCAAAAAGGCCATCGTCATAAGCTGAAAGACCTAGAAGAATTCCAGCGGTTTGTGGATTAACGGGAGATGGCCGCTCACTTCGGTGTGAGTTAAGGCTCTGCAAAAGATAGGCTATAACCACAAAAAAAACCTATTTCTAAGAGTGACAGGCTTACTGTGAGTTAATCGAGCAGATACCACTAAATCAGGTGGTCTATATGAACCAATCTGGCGTAGATTACCGGGATATTGATGAATAAGGAGAGAGAGTTTAATCGTGGAGAACGAATTAGCATGATGGCGGCTTACCCATCAGGGCGTGTGATGGAACCATT
>JANXAM010000046.1 GCA_025062155.1 Gloeomargarita sp. SKYB120
TGAATGGTGCAACCAGCGCAGGACCGTTCCGCCGTGGCATCGGTTAACTCAAAGGCTTGTTCCACCTTCAAATCCGGCAAGCCTTCCATTTCCATAATTCGCCCGGCGAAGATATTTTTCTTGTTTTCCTTGTCCAGGGTCAGCAACCCCCGCTGCAACGCCACATAGGGAATCGCATGCACCACATCCCGCAGCGTCACCCCCGGTTGCAACCGGCCCGTAAATCGCACCCGCACCGACTCCGGCATGTTCAGGGGCATGGAACCAATTGCCGCCGCAAACGCCACCAGCCCCGACCCCGCCGGAAAGGAAATCCCTAACGGGAAACGGGTATGGGAGTCGCCGCCTGTCCCCACCGTATCTGGCAACAACATCCGGTTCAACCAGGAATGGATAATCCCGTCGCCTGGTTTCAGCACCACTCCGCCCCGCGATGCAAAAAAGTCGGGCAATTCCCGCTGCACTTGGATGTCGGCTGGTTTGGGATAGGCTGCCGTGTGACAAAAACTCTGCAACACCAAGTCGGCACTAAAGCCTAGACAGGCCAGTTCCTTCAACTCGTCTCGCGTCATCGGCCCCGTTGTGTCCTGGGAACCCACCGTCGTCATCACTGGCTCGCAAGCAGTTCCCGGACGCACCCCCGGCACCCCACAGGCCCGGCCCACAATTTTTTGCGCCAGCGTAAAGCCTTTGCCTGTATCCGCTGGTGGTTTGGGTCGCACAAATCCCGGATGAGGGGGCAACCCCAGACGGCTGCGGGTTTTATCCGTCAAGCCCCGGCCAATCAACAAAGCAATCCGGCCCCCCGCCCGCACTTCGTCTAGCAAGGTTTCGGGTTTAAGAGTAAAGCGCGTCAACACCCGCCCCTGTTCGTCCTGGATTTCTCCCCGGTAGGGATACAGCCGGATCACCATGCCCGTTTGCAGCGCCGTCACGTCGCACTCAATCGGCAAAGCGCCCGCATCTTCCGCCGTGTTAAAGAAAATCGGCGCAATGATTCCCCCCAAAATCACCCCGCCCCGGCGCTTGTTAGGCACACCTGGGATGTCTTCGCCGATATGCCACAGCAACGAGTTGATCGCTGATTTGCGGGACGACCCCGTGCCGACCACATCGCCCACAAAGGCCACCGGATAGCCCTGCTGTTTCAACTGCTGAATCTCAGCAATGGCCCCCGGATAGCGGGTCTCCAGCATCGTCAGGGCGTGCAGGGGGATGTCGGGGCGGGTAGTGGCATGCACTGCTGGCGATAAATCATCGGTGTTGATTTCCCCCGGCACCTTAAACACCGTCAGGGTCAAGCACTCCGGCACCGGCGGCTTGCAAGTGAACCAGGTGGCATTCGCCCAAGCGTCAATCACGCCCCGCGCGTAGGGATTCCCCCGCTCCGCCAGCTCCCACACATCGTTGAAAGCGTCATAAACCAACGTAATGTGCGACAGGGCATCCTGGGCAGCCTGAGCAATAGCTTCGTCAGTACTTTGTAAGAGTTCAATCAACACCGACACGTTGTAGCCACCGAGCATTTGCCCCAGCATCTGTACCGCTTCCACCGGCGTAATCAAAGGGCTAGTCAGGCGCTTGTGGGCTAACTCCCCTAAAAAGCTGGCTTTGACATAGGCGGCGGGGTCCACCCCTGGCGGCACCCGTTCCTGCAACTGGTATTTGTCGGCGGGTGTGGCATCGGGCGATTGCAAGCGTTCACACAGCGCCGCCGTCTGCGCTGCATCGAGAGGCAAAGGGGGAATGCCAAGTGCGGCGCGTTGCTGGGGGTCTGAAACCATCGCGATTTGCCGAGCAGAGTTTGTTCCAAAGTTAAGTATAGATAGAATCGCTAGCGGCGCTGTGCAGAGTGAACCGTATCGCCGGCAACGTTAGAATCGGGTAGGGGGAAAGCGCTCCCAACCTCAGACGATGGACCTTGCAGGACAAACAGGACTCATCACAGGCGCCAGCAGTGGGATTGGGCTGGAATGTGCGCGGGTGTTGGCGCCTTTGGGAGTACGGCTTATTCTCGTAGCCCGCCGTCGGGAACGCTTAGAGACCCTCGCCCAAGAACTACAAGCGCAGTATGGTACCCCCTGCTGGGTGAGTCAACTGGATGTACGGGACTGGCAGGCTGTGCAGGAATGGTTTGCGCAGCTTCCCCCAGCCTGGCAGGCGATTGACGTACTCATCAACAACGCTGGCTTGAGCCGGGGGCTGGAGCCGCTGTACGCAGGAGCAGTGGACGATTGGGAGGAAATGATTGACACGAATCTCAAGGGCCTGCTGTATATGACGCGCCTGGTGCTACCGGGGATGGTGGCGCGGGGACGGGGGCATGTGGTGAACATCGCTTCCATTGCCGGGATTGACGCCTATCCAGGGGGCAACGTCTATTGCGCCACCAAAGCCGCAGTGCGGATGCTCGGGGATGCCCTGAAACATGACCTGCTCGGGACGCCCGTGCGCGTGACCACCATCAATCCAGGGCTCGTGGAAACGGAATTTTCCGAAGTGCGATTTCACGGGGACAGGGAGCGGGCCAAGCGCGTGTATCAGGGCCTAACTCCCTTGACCGGTCGGGATGTGGCCGAAACAGTCGCCTTTTGCCTGACCCGTCCCCCCCATGTCAATATCCAGGAACTGACCCTGTTGCCAGTGGACCAGGCCAACGTGCTACGGGTGCATCGTCGAGAGTAAGGGTGTGGGCACATCCACTGTCACGACACGTTGCACCATTAGGGGCCTGGCTCCCAACTGGGCCAGCTGTGTCGTTGCTGCGTTAAACCAGTCACTAACGGACCGGGGATAGAGACCCACCAGCAGCACCGGCGCCAGCAAGCTCAGGGCAATGAACAACTCGCGCGGGTTGGCGTCTCCCCCTGACCAGGCTGCAGCGCCTGTCGTTCCGTAGAACACCCGCCGCAAGGCATCCAGCAGGTAGATGGGGGTGAGAATCACACCAACTGCCGTCAAACCCAGCACCAAGGCCTTGAACAGGACATTGTACAGACTATCCGCCAGGCCTAGGAACACCGACAACTCACTGATAAACCCGCTCATGCCGGGCAAGGCCAAGGAAGCAAAGCTGGCGGTCGTAAACAGGGCAAACACCCGCGGCGCTGCTGACGCCAATCCCCCCAATTCCGCCATCGCCAGCGTGTGGGTGCGCTCGTAGGTGATGCCCGCCAGGAAAAACAAGGCTGCTGCGATGAACCCGTGGGAGACCATTTGCAGCAGTGCCCCCTGTAGACCCCAGGCGTTAAACGCCCCTAGTCCCACTAGCACAAACCCCATATGGGAAATCGAAGAGTAGGCCAGCCGTTTCTTCAGGTGGTCTTGGCTGTAGGCCGTCAACGCTCCGTACAGGATATTGATGATCCCCAGCACCACCAGCATAGGCGCTAGCACCTGGTGCGCTGCTGGAAGTATCTGCACATTCAACCGCAGCAGGCCGTAGCCCCCTAGCTTGAGTAGGACACCCGCCAGCACCATCGAAACCGGAGCCGACGCTTCACTATGGGCGAAGGGCAACCAGGTGTGCAACGGAAACACCGGCAACTTCACCCCAAAGGCCACAAAGAACATCAGATAGACGGCAATACTCAACCCTAGGGGCCAAGGGTATTGCGCCAGCACCCCCATATCCCAGGAGCCAGCCGCATTGGCGAGCGCCAGTCCCCCCACCAGGATCAAAACCGACCCCAGCGCTGTATAGAGAATAAATTTCGTCGCCGCGTATTGCCGCTGCGGTCCCCCCCAGATGGCAATCAGCAGGTAAACCGGCACCAGCTCCAGCTCCCACATCAGGAAAAACAGGAGCACATCTTTCGCCGCAAACACCCCCAACTGCGCTCCGTACAACAGCAGCATCAGGGCGTAAAACAACCGGGGCCGGTGTTGCACCCGCCAGGCCGCCGCAATGGCTAACGTTGTCACTAGCGCCCCGAGCACTAGCAACGGCAGGGACAATCCATCTACTGCTAGCGACCACTGCCAACCCATCTGCGGCCACCAGGCCCACTGCTCCACCAGTTGATAACCCGTTACCTGCGGGTCATAGCCCAGCCACAGACCCGTCACCAAGATCGCGAAATCCAACAGTGCCACACTCAGGGCAACCCAACGCGCCACCCGCGCCGATTTGCCCGGTAAAAACGGAAAAAGCAGTGCCGCTCCCATCGGAACTAGCACTGCCAGCGTCAACCAAGGAATTTGCGTGTTCATTAGGAATAAATACCTAGTCGCCAGATGTTAACCATTGTAACGGAGATGGGGGCTAGATGGTTAAGAAAAGTTAAATGCTCTGATAAGTTGAACGGATATCGCTTTGGCTTCTCTGGGTTGCAGGGCGAAGTTCTGTAGTTCGGTTCTCTATAGCTAAAAACAGTCAGTTTGTCTCAGACAGACAGGAATTAGGGTTGGCAGCTCAGGGATTTCAGCCGTCACTCATGTCAAACATTCTGTGCTTAGCTATAGCTGCCAAATGCCTGCCCCCAGCCGCAACCGGACATGGGCAATGAGTAGGCTAGACTGGTAGGCGACCAGCCTTAAATGGGGATGATGCAAGTAGGGGCTTACGAAGCCAAGACTTGCTTGTCAGAGCTGTTGGACCGAGTGATTAAAGGGGAACACGTAGTCATTACACGTCATGGTGTGCCAGTTGCGGTCTTGATGCCTGTGGCATCCCAGCCGGACGGTGTGGGCACAGCTCAAGAAGTGGTGGAGACCATCCGGCAGTTTCGGCAAGGCAAACGCCTGGGTCCGCTGAGCTTGCGGGAGATCATTGCCCAGGGGCGCCATGAAGGCTAAGCGGGAACGCGGATTTGTCCTAGATGCTTCAGTGGCCTTGGCGTGGGCCTTTGAAGACGAAACCAGTGCCTACACGGAAGCTGTCCTAGACGCACTGACAACTGGCCAGGCGTTTGTTCCGACTATCTGGCCCCTTGTTGAAAAGCGTAGGAGATGATTCCGAGTCGCCGACACAGTGCGGTTTCTAACCTTGCTCAAGGCCCTGCCGATCCAGACGGTAGCGGAAGCTAGAGACCGGCTGTGGGGGGAAGTGGTGTGCCTAGCCCGAGAGCAAGACCTTTCTGTCTACGATGCCACCTATCTCGACCTGGCCGTGCGTCTGGAACTGCCATTAGCAACCCAAGACGAGCGTTTGGCTCAAGCAGCGCAACGTTGTGGGGCATCCGTACTCAGACCCTGAAGGGACGCAGCAATGAGAGCAGTGGCGGAAAATGCTTAGAATTGAAGTACTTATCTGTTGTGGAACCGCCCATGCCCTGGACGGGTGACGTTATTCGCCAGCGATTTCTGGATTTCTACGCCCAGCGGCAGCATCAGGTATTGCCGAGTGCGTCGTTGATCCCCAGCGACCCGACGGTTTTGCTCACCATTGCGGGGATGTTGCCTTTCAAGCCAGTGTTTTTGGGGCAGCAACCAGCGCCCGCTCCCCGGGTGACCACGGCACAACGTTGTTTACGCACCAATGATATTGACAATGTGGGACGCACGCCCCGGCACCACACGTTCTTTGAGATGCTGGGCAACTTCAGCTTTGGGGATTACTTCAAAAAGGAAGCAATTGCCTGGGCGTGGGAGCTGGTGACGCAGGCGTTTGGCTTGCCCCCGGAGCGCCTGGCGGTGAGCGTTTACGAAGGCGACCCGGAAACGGCAACCCTCTGGCAGGACATTGCTGGGCTACCGGCTGAACGGATTCAAAAACTGGGGGCGGACGACAATTTTTGGGCGGCGGGGCCGACGGGTCCCTGTGGGCCGTGTTCGGAAATTTACTATGACTTTGCGCCGCAAAAAGGGCCGGTGGATTTAACTGATGACGACCGGTTTGTGGAGATTTACAACCTGGTATTCATGGAATTCAACCGGGATGCGGAAGGCCAGCTTATCCCCTTAGCAGCCAAAAACATCGACACTGGTATGGGTTTGGAGCGCTTGGCCCGCATCCTGCAAGACGTGCCGAGCAACTTTGAGACCGATTTACTGTTTCCCCTGATTGAACAAACGGCGGACTGGCTCAACCTGGCGTATCCTAAAGCCGACTCCAAGCAGAAGTTGTCCCTCCGCATCATCGCTGACCATATCCGGGCAGTCGTGCATCTGATTGCCGACGGAGTAGTGCCCAGCAATGTACGACGGGGGTATGTCCTGCGGCGGTTGATTCGGCGGCTGGTGCGACACGGGCGACTGCTGGGGTTGCGGCGACCCTTTACGGCAGAGCTGGCCCAAACGGCGATTGACCTGGCGGCGACGGCCTATCCCCACCTGCGCGAGCGCCAAAGCGTCATCCAAGCCGAACTAGACCGGGAAGAACGCCAGTTCTTGAAGACGTTAGACGTGGGCGAGCAACTGCTGTTGGATGTGATTGCTCAAAAACCAGCCGTCATCAGTGGCAAAGTAGCGTTTGATCTAGCAGCGACCTATGGGTTCCCCGTCGAACTCACTGCTGAAATGGCAGCCGAGTACGGCTTGACGGTGGACCTGGCTGGTTACGAGCAGGAAATGGCCCAGCACCGCGCGTTGTCTCGGGAAGGGCAAACCCTGGTGGATGTCCTGGCCGACCAGCAATGGGCAGAACTGGCCGCCGAACTGGGAGCTACCGTATTCACCGGCTACTTGAACATCAGCGGCGTCACCACCGTGCAGGCAATTGTGCAGGGGGGTGAGCGGGTCAGCCGGTGCGATGCCAGCGCCGGGCAAGTGCTGGTGGTGCTCCAGGAAACCCCGTTTTACGCTGAAGGGGGTGGCCAAGTTGGGGATACCGGCTATCTGGTCAGTCCCGACGGGCAGATGTGGTTCCGCGTCACCGATGTCCAGAAAAAAGCCGACCTGTGGGTGCATTACGGCCAGGTGGAACAGGGGGAACTAACGGTTGGCATGGAGGTCCAGGCCCAGGTGGACCGCTGGCAGCGCTACCGCACCCAAGCCCACCACACCGCCACGCACCTGCTGCAAGCGGCTTTACAAAAGCGGATTGACCCCCACATTGCCCAGGCCGGTTCGCTGGTGACCCCAGACCGGTTGCGCTTTGATTTCAACTACGCCCGCGCCCTGACGCCGGCCCAGCTCCAGGAGATTGAATGGCAGATCAATCAATGGATTGCCGAAGCCCATCCCGCCCACGTGTTGATTCTTCCCCTGGCGGAAGCCAAAGCGCGGGGCGCCATCGCCATGTTCGGCGAAAAGTACAGCGACCCGGTGCGCGTAATTGACATCCCCGGCGTCTCGATGGAGTTATGCGGCGGCACCCACGTGCGCAACACCCAGGAGATTGGCTTGTTCAAGATCATCGCGGAAACGGGGATTGCCAGCGGTATTCGCCGGATTGAAGCGGTGGCGGGCCTGGCGCTGCTGGACTATCTCAACCGGCAGGAGCGGGTGGTCAAGGAACTCACCGACCTGTTCAAGGCCAAACCCGAAGACATCCCCGACCGCGTGCGGGACTTGCAACAGGAAGTCAAGGCCCAAGCCAAACAGATTGAGCAACTGCACACCCAACTGGCCCGCGCCCAAGCCCTGCAATTGCTCCAGGAAGCAGAAACCATCAATGGCTATCGCTTGCTGGTCGGTCAACTGGGGCAAGTGGACGGGGAAGCCTTGAAAAATGCGGCGCAGGAATTGCTGCAAAAGTTAGGGTCAGGGGCGGTGGTTCTAGGTGCCGTTCCCGCGCCGGATAAAGTTACTCTGGTGGCCGCCTTTAGCCCCGAAGTGGTCAAGTTGGGATTACAGGCCGGCAAAGTGGTAGGCGAACTGGCCAAAACCTGTGGCGGCGGGGGCGGTGGACGACCCAATCTGGCCCAAGCTGGCGGCAAAGACCCCAAGGGACTCCCCAAGGCCCTCGAGCAAGCCCGGCAGTTGTTGCGCCAGAAGCTGTTAGACGGGTCAGCCTAAACTGGCACTGGAATCTCCGCCGCCAAATCCCGCAGGATGGCTTCTGACTCCTGGCGATGGGTTTGAATATCCTGACCCACGCTTCCCAGAGACAACCGGTGAGCCAGTACTGGGATCATCAGCTCCGTCACATCATCCGGCACACAGTAGTGGCGACCTTGGACCAGCGCCCGCGCCTTGGCCGCCCGTACCCACGCCAGCGCTCCCCGCGTCGAAACCCCCGCCCGCAGCAGTGGCGTTGTGCGCGTCGCTGTCACCACCTGCAAGATGTAATCCACCAGCGATTCTTCCAACCGCACCTGGTCCACCTGCGCCTGCAGGGCGAGTAATTCTTCTAAAGATAAAACTGTGCCCAGACTATCCACCGGTTCCCCCTGTTGCCGGTTCATCAGCAACTTTTTCTCGATGTCCCGGTCGGGATAGCCAATGGATAACCGCATCAAAAACCGGTCCAACTGGCTTTCCGGCAGCGGGTACGTCCCGTGGTATTCGATGGGGTTTTGGGTGGCGAGAACAATAAACGGTTTCGGCAATTCATAGGTTTGGTCATCCAGCGACACCCGTTGTTCCGCCATGGCTTCCAGCAGGGCGCTTTGGGTGCGGGGCGATGTGCGGTTAATTTCGTCCGCCAGGATCACATTGGCAAAAATCGGCCCTGGACGAAACTCAAACCGCGATTGGTTCCGGTCAAAAATGGTCACTCCCAAGATGTCTGCGGGCAATAAATCGCTGGTGAATTGAATCCGTTGAAATTTGCCCCCAATACTGCGAGCCATTGCCTGAGTGAGCGTCGTTTTTCCCACCCCCGGCACATCTTCAATCAGCACGTGACCCCCGGCAATCACCGCCGTTAGCACCCGTTCCACAACCTGCGGTTTGCCTAGGAAAACCGACGTGATATTGGCCATCAACTTGGCAATGGGGTGGTCACTCATGGCGACACCGCGCTGTAAATCTGTTGCCACGCCCGCACCGTATTCACACCAATTTCACTATCAATCAATTCCCCGCTGGTCGTCACCAACCGAATTAAAACTTTGCTTTCCGGCGCTTGCCCCAATACCCTAGCCACCTCTTTAGGAACGGCAAAGGTATTATTTTCTCCCTGAGTCAATGTCACGGGCTGCTCCCCAATTTTCATCTGCACCCTGTCAATCCTGCGGCTGGTATCAATCTGACTACAACTCAGCCCGCCAACCGGGAAATACACGAACAAATAACCAACGTAGGGACGGCTGCATTGGGTGCCATACCCCACCAAAAACCGCACTCGCTGGGGTTGCCACAGGCTCAACACCGTCACCCTGGGGATTTCCCCACGACTAAACTCGTGCCGGTCAAACACCCCCAGCGATTCCCCCTCAAACGGGTCTTTCACCAGCACCGGACGCGACCAGGGCACCTGCATCCCCACCGCCAGCGCCGCCGATGGCACCACCGGTAAAGGGGCTGGTTCAGCCTTCACAGCCGTTGACAGCCCCAGAACTCCGGCGCTCACACCAGCGATCAATACTTTTTGCCAACAGCCAACCATTTGGTCGCTCGACCCACGCCTTTCACCATAGCACAGCTGCTCGACACCATTGAGCCAGTTTGCTGTCCTATGGGAAAATGCCAAGTGGAGAACGCTGTTTATTAGGAAAAGGGCAGTGGTGACACATCCCATGCAATTTGCGCCCTTGCTCCGGTGGTTGGTCAGTGCCATTGCAGTTGCCCTGCTGTGGCTCCCCCAAGTCCCTGTGCATGCCGCTGGTGGGTTACTGGTCTCCCGCAATCCCGTCACCGACCCCAGAGCCATTCTCCGGCACGCCCTACCGGTGAACGACCCTTACATCCGCCAGATCGAAAGCAGCTTGGAAGACATCCACGACCAGCTCAAAGCCAAGCGGTGGCGGGCTATTGCCAGTGATGTGAAAACGGCCCAGCGAGTGCTAGCGGAGCATCGCCAGGACATCCTGGCCCAAGTTGCGCCGGAGAACCAGGCCCCAGCTCAAGCCCTGCTCGACCACTTGGCCCACGACCTCGACGAACTGAGCGAAATCATCGGTCAACGCAGTCGCACCGCCATCACCAATGCCCAAGCGGACTTGCTCGACCACGTGGGTGCCGTTGAAGCCCTCATGGTCAAGGCGTTCCCCTTTGAAATTCCCCCCGAATATCAGCATCTCCCCCAACTGCTGGGGCGCGCCACCGTCAAGATAGTCACCAACAAAGGCGATCTAGTCGTGGTTCTAGACGGGTACAACGCCCCGATTACCGCTGGCAATTTTCTGGATTTGGTCCAGCAACACTTCTATGACCATTTACCCTTCACCCGCGCCGAAGAATCCTTTGTGGTGCAAGCCGGCGACCCCCCTGGCGAAGCCGACGGTTACGTAGACCCCCGCACCGGTACCGTCCGTCGCATCCCTCTAGAAATTCGCGTCGAAGGCGACCCCGCTCCCCTTTATGGCACCACCCTTGAAGCCGCCGGTCGTTATTTAGATAAACCCGTATTGCCCTTTGCCGCCTACGGCACCCTGGCGATGGCCCGCAACGAATTTGACCCCAACAGCGCCTCGTCCCAGTTTTTCTTCCTCCGGTTTGAAAACGAACTCACTCCCCCCGGCCTCAACCTTCTGGATGGCCGTTACGCCGTTTTTGGCTACCTCATTGACGGGCAAGACGTGTTAGAGAAAATTCGCCCTGGCGACGAAATTCAGACCATCGAAATCCTAGACGGCGCCGAGCATCTGGTCAACGCCACTCCCTTGCCCTCTAGCAGCGCGGCGGCCCTCGAACCCATCCTGTTTATCCCCCAGTTCTAAGACCCCACCGTAGTGCCCATGCTCTCTGTCTATTTGTTCTTCGCCATTGTTGGCGGCGCCCTCATGCTGCTGAGCCTGTGGCAGGGTGAATTCGATATGGACGCCGACGGCGAACCCGATTTCACCTGGAGCGACATTCCTTTTTTCAGCCTGCGGTTTTGGGTCTTTGGCGGCGGCATGTTTGGCTTGACCGGTCTCATTCTGACCTGGAGCGGTCGGAGTTTTTGGACCACCTTCATTAGCGCTTTGGTCATTGGTTTGAACACCGGCTGGCTACTGACCCTGCTGATCCGGCGGTTACGTCGCCACACCCCCAACAGCCTGATTACGCCCGACGACCTGATTGGCTGCACCGGCACCGTGGAACTACCGATCGACCCTGAGCAACCCGGCAAAGTCCGCCTGAGTCTCAAAGGGCAACAAGTCGAATATCCCGCTCGCAGCCGCACCCCTGTGCCATGGGGCCAAACCGTCGTCGTCGTGGACGTTCATGACCAGTGGGTCGAAGTCATCCCCCAGGGAGTTGACAACCCCCAAACAAACTTGCTAGATTGAAAAAGCGCTCGATAGGGAGCGGCAGTACCTGGACAAGTCAATAAGGTTTGAAAGCCAGCCGCAAACGGGCTTAGGCCTCGTCAAAAAGCATTGCATTCCGGACTGAGTCACCATGGAGAGTTTGATCCTGGCTCAGGATGAACGCTGGCGGCGTGCCTAACACATGCAAGTCGAACGGGGTGTCCTTCGGGGCACCTAGTGGCGGACGGGTGAGTAACGCGTGAGAACCTGCCCCTAGGAGGGGGATAACAGCTGGAAACGGCTGCTAATACCCCATATGCCGAGAGGTGAAAGGTCCTTTGGGCCGCCTGGGGATGGGCTCGCGTCCGATTAGCTAGTTGGTAGGGTAATGGCCTACCAAGGCGACGATCGGTAGCCGGTTTGAGAGGACGGCCGGCCACACTGGGACTGAGACACGGCCCAGACTCCTACGGGAGGCAGCAGTGGGGAATTTTCCGCAATGGGCGAAAGCCTGACGGAGCAACGCCGCGTGGGGGATGAAGGCCTGTGGGTTGTAAACCCCTTTTCTCAGGGACGAATGCTGACGGTACCTGAGGAATAAGCCTCGGCTAACTCTGTGCCAGCAGCCGCGGTAAGACAGAGGAGGCAAGCGTTATCCGGAATTACTGGGCGTAAAGCGTCCGTAGGCGGTTTGACAAGTCTGGGGTTAAAGCCCGGAGCCTAACTCCGGAACCGCCCTGGAAACTGTCAGACTCGAGTGAGGTAGGGGTCACGGGAATTCCCGGTGTAGCGGTGAAATGCGTAGATATCGGGAAGAACACCAGTGGCGAAAGCGCGTGACTGGGCCATCACTGACGCTGAGGGACGAAAGCTAGGGGAGCGAATGGGATTAGATACCCCAGTAGTCCTAGCCGTAAACGATGGCGACTAGACGTGGCTCGTATTGACCCGAGCCGTGTCGTAGCTAACGCGTTAAGTCGCCCGCCTGGGGAGTACG